>JBGSIY010001064.1:0-6280 GCA_041742275.1 Pirellulaceae bacterium
CTTCTTCGACTAATCCGGTAAACACTGCGTCGTGCTCCTAAAGTGCAGTTTTGATTGACGCCCGCCGAAACAACGGGAACCTGATGATTTGAAGATCCTGTCCTCAACGCGTCAGTGGGCGCTCCGTTCCGATGTACTTCGACGTCCACTTTTAAAACCGAGTGATTTCGCCACAATATAACAAAACCATGGGATTTGGATGCCCGCCGTTTGGGTGGAGCAGCAATTTCGTCAGGGAATCCTACGGGCTCGTTTCGCGGAACTCAATCCACATTCAGCTCGATTCACCGATGCCAGTTAGTAACGAAGGAAAAAGTATGAGTACGATCATCGACGTCTTGGGACGTCAAATATTGGACAGCCGCGGAAACCCGACTCTCGAGGTCGACGTGGTCTTGGAACAAGGAATCATCGGACGAGCCGCCGTTCCCAGCGGAGCCAGCACGGGAATTCACGAGGCATGGGAATTGCGCGATGGCGACAAAAGTGTTTATATGGGCAAGGGAGTGACCAAAGCGGTTGAGCATGTCAATCAACAACTGGCCGATGCTTTGATCGGTTTGTCCGCCTTGGAACAACCGATGATTGACAAGGTGATGTTGGATCTGGATGGTACGGAAAATAAGAAGAACCTAGGAGCCAACGCCATCCTGGGCGTTTCGTTGGCGACGGCTCGGGCTGCGGCCGAGTTCACGGGGCTCCCCCTCTATCGCTACCTTGGAGGAACCGCGGCTCGCGTCTTGCCAGCTCCGATGATGAATATCATCAATGGAGGTCAACACGCTGACAATTCCGTTGATGTCCAAGAGTTCATGGTGATGCCCCTGGGGTTTGAATGCTTCAGCGACGCGTTGCGCTGCGGTGTGGAAATTTTCCATCACTTGAAAAAAGTATTGCATGACAAGAAGTTAAACACGGCCGTCGGAGACGAGGGTGGCTTTGCACCGGATTTGGGCAGTAATGTCGAAGCACTGGATTTGATCATGTTGGCGATCGAAAAGTCCGGTTATCGTGCGGGCGAACAAGTGCAAATCGCCTTGGATGTCGCGGCTACTGAATTCTACGACGCCGATAAAAAACTGTATGCTATCGACGGCAAACAGTTGCCCGCCGAACAAATCGTGGAATTCTTGGCCGATTGGGTTGCAAAATATCCGATTTGCAGTATCGAAGACGGCTGCTCTGAAGACGATTGGCACGGTTGGAAACTGTTGACTCAAAAATTGGGAAACAAAGTTCAACTGGTGGGTGACGATTTGTTCGTCACCAACACCAAACGATTGCAAAAGGGAATCGATGAGTCAATTGCCAACAGCATTTTGATCAAAGTCAACCAGATTGGTACGTTGACAGAAACCATCGAAGCCATTCACTTGGCCACTCGGAATGGCTATACCAGCATTGCCAGCCATCGCAGTGGTGAGACGGAAGATTCGACGATCGCCGATTTGGCGGTCGGTTTAAACACGGCCCAAATCAAAACGGGATCGGCGTCGCGCAGCGATCGCATGGCCAAGTACAATCAGTTGTTGCGAATTGAACAAGAATTGGGTGCCGCCGCCATTTATGGTGGTCCTTTGTTCCGCCGACGCAGTTGATGGGGCGATTTGGTGCTCGAGGGCCAAAAGATACTGGGCCGAGCCGTTGAAATAAAATATTCAGCCCGTTGGTCGCTAAAACCAACGCGCTGATTTTTTTTGTGGGCGTTGGTAGCTGCCAGTCATCGCCCCGCCGGAGTGAATCCGGCGGTGGCGGGGATTGGGCTCGTTACGAAACTGGTGCTCGATTGCTGGTTTGTTCGGCAACGTCGTGCGTTTTGGTCGCAACGTGTGAGATTAGCAATTGTGGGATCAACGGTTCGTTTGAGTCGAATAGGTGCTTTCAAAAATTCGGTCGGCATTTTGAGCCTCGAATCCGTCACGGCGGTGTTCGCGACGAATATGTTCGGGCTTAAGGTCGCTGAATTCAGGCCGGACTCGCCGCTCAGCAAATTCGACATACGACCCCGAGATCCGCTGCTGAATCGTCCCCCCTGCCCCATCGGAAAAGGTTGCGTCCACCATTTCAGCGACGGTCGAACTTTGAATCAACAAACCGTCCGGGCTGCATTTGGCTTTGCCACCCGCGTCGTTCAGTTTAATCCCACGAGATTCGAGAAAGCGATTGAACTCTTCGATGGTGTTGTAGCCCGTACCAAGGTTGTGGACGCTAACGGTGAAGTGATTTAAATAGTATCGGTTGTAGATGACCCACGCGGCGTACTCGCTTTCGATCGCGAGTGTCGTGTAGTCGCTCCAGGTCGGCGTGCGCCACAGGGGACGATGCAAGAACTCATCGACAGCTTGCCCGTTGTTTAGATCAAGGCTATCGACAGGGTCGGAGGTCACTTCATCGGTATAAGAATGGATAATTCGTTGCGATTCCGCCGAGAGGTCGCCGACGCGCAGTTCACTAATGAAGATCCGTGGCAGATGCGGTTCCGGCGGCGAGTACCAGAAAGCGTCAAGGCGTTTGCCTTCAAAATAATAGGGGTCACGACGCTGATAACCGTAGTGTAAAAAGATCTTTTCAAACGACTTGATTCCCAAATAGGGAACCCCCATCGTGCGAAAGGCAATGTGATCATTTTCAATCTCATCGCGATCAGCAATCAATTTGGCGTCAATCATGTACTGAACCACTCGATTGACGTCAGGGACTCGTTCCGCGTAACGACGCATCAGTCCTGAGAGAACGACATTCAATGGTTCTAGGTTCGGACTGGTGTTGGCTGAGCTTGAATTCATGATAGGGCCTCGTAAGGGTTTCTGGGGGGATCGCGGAACTCTCTTCATTTTATCGCCAAGCGTATTGCCGCAAAATAGACGCAACAGGGAATTCGCCTGTGTCAAAAAGGCAAATCCCCGGTTTGGCCGGCAATTTCTCGGACACTCGATCAATCGTACTTGAGCAAGCTAAAAATCGAGTGAGGAGCCAAACGCTTGGCGCCCCCTAAAAAACCGAGTTCGATTAGAAAGGCACAGCTGACGATGTACGCTTCGCAATCTTCGATCATTTTGCAGCAGGCTTCGACCGTCCCGCCGGTGGCCAGCAAATCATCCACGACTAAAACCCGTTGGCCTTTTTCGATGCCATCGATGTGCATTTCCAGTGTGTCGGTTCCGTATTCCAACGCGTAACTGTATGAACGTTTTTGATAAGGGAGTTTTCCGGGTTTACGGATGGGCACAAATCCGACCTTGAGTTCCAGTGCCAGCGGTGCGGCGAACAAAAAGCCACGAGCCTCCGCCGCTGCCACGACATCGATGTCTTGGCCACGAAAGTGTTCGGCCATCTGCGTGATCGAACTGCGATAGGCCTCGTAGTGGGACAGCAGCGGCGTGATGTCCTTGAACATGATTCCTGGTTTAGGAAAATCCGGAATGTCTCGGACATATTGATTCAAATCGATGGCGGTCGAATCAGCCATACAGTCGACTCCTGACGTAATTAAAAAAATGAGGTTGCCGCCTTCAGGTCGGTTACCGACAAAATGAACGCAATCGATTATGATAACCGATCAGCGGCACGGGTGAACCATAGTAGGCGAACGCCGGAGGTTCGGGACTTCGATCTTGTACGGCTTCTCAGTGTGGGGCCTCGTCCACAACCATTCAGTAAGACATCCACTAAGGAATTGTCCCGCAATAAAATCCGTTTTTAAAATTAGCCGGAGTGCACTAGCACCCGGTTTTGCAGGGAACCGGACGCTAGCGCGTTTCGGCTAATCCGGGAACTTAATTCCGGACAATTACTAAGTAAGAGAACCTCTCAGGAAGACAACCAGTCAATGAAAATTTTGCTCACCAACGACGACGGCTGGGATGCTGTGGGATTAAAAATGTTGTGCCTGGCGGCCGCCAAGTTTGGTGAAATCACGGTGGTCGCGCCGGAAAAGCAGCAGTCGGGTGTCAGTCATCAATTGACGTTGCATCGATCGATGGCGTTTGTGGAGCGGGGGACGAATTACTATTCGCTGGATGGAACTCCAGCCGATTGTGTGCGGATTGCAGTATCGCAACTGGGGCAGAAATTTGATTGGGTGTTGGCCGGGGTCAATGATGGCGGGAATTTGGGGGCCGACCTGTTTCTTTCGGGAACGGTGGCTGCGGCCCGCGAGGCGAATTTTTTGAATGTCCCCGCTGTCGCCTTGTCGCAGTACCGCAGCAAGTACAACGATCCTTTCCCTTGGGAAGATAGCTGCCTGATGACCACCCGCGTGCTGGAGCGATTGTTTTCCGAGGATAGAAAGGGCGTGCCTCTGATCAATGTCAACTTGCCCGATACAACTTTGGAACCCGATCCCCAAACGGTCCCAATTGTGGAATGCCGATGTGACATGCATTCGTTCCCCCTGGCTTATGCCAATCGGGAGAACGGTTTTGACTATGTCGGCCGCTACAGTCAGCGGCAATTTGAACCGGAAAATGATGTGGGAGTTTGTTTCGGTGGCCAGATTTCTTGGACCTGGCTGACGCGGGATTTGAATGTTCGTTAACCAAGGGGCATTTGGGGAGTCCGGAGCTTTGTGGTGCCGTTAAGGCACATATTCCGAGTAATTAGGCCGGAAAAAAAACGACTGAATTCTCCGCTTTAGGGCTTCGATACGATAATACCCCGTAGTTTCCCAAATGCTATTTGGCGTTAAAATAAAGGGATTGAGGGCTTTAATCTGGGCTGGCCGAATTCGATCTGGTTTCGACGTCGTCGAACCATCAGAACCGATGGTCTTGCCGACTTTTTACGTCGCGCAGGGGGAACAAATTTAGGTGTGGAGTTCTGTTGTTTTCGTTTTTGCGATTCCGACGGTTAGCCAGATTGAAAACTTGAGCTGATTCAGAATTTGGGTGAGCTGAATAAGAAATGTTGGGGACAATCTGAATCTTGACAGCACACGACTGTCGTCGGCCCAAAGAAGTCGTCAGACCAGTGCGTTGATCCGTCCCCAATAATTATGCGTGAGTTATTTTTGTAATTACATTCGATAGAATTAGAACGTATTAACATGATTGAAATCAAAGTTCCCGCTTTTGGTGAGTCGATTCAAGAAGTTCAAATTTCTGCTTGGTTGAAGCAAGATGGAGAGTGGGTCGACAAGGACGAAGAGTTTGTGGAATTAGAGTCTGAAAAAGCGACTCAAGCGTTGCCGTCGCCCGAAGCGGGAGTCTTGCGGATCACGACCCCTGTGGGGGCCTTTGCGAAAGTCGGCGACGTGATTGCAAAACTCGAAGCGGGGGCCAAGCCCTCGAATGGCGGCCAGGATGCGGCGGGCGCGACTGCGGCATCCGCTGGCGGAAGTGACCAAAGTGCAACGGCCACGATCGTGATGCCCGCCGCCGAGCGGATGTTACACGAATACAAAATTTCGGCTGACGCCATTCAACCGACAGGGCCTGGCGGACGTTTGCAGAAGGAAGATGTGATTCGCTATGTCGAAGCGAATGATCTGCGTCCCGGTGGTTCGAAACCCGCCGCTCCCGCGCCCGCGACTGCTGCACCGACTACTGCCGCACCCGCTACGTCAAAAACCGGATCGCCCGCTGCATCGGGAGCACGCGAATTCAACGAGTCGCTGGCCACACTCGGCACGGCCGGAATGCGAGATGAACAAGTCAAACCGATGAGCATGCTGCGGCGGACGATCGCGAGTCGATTGGTCGAGGCGCAACAGACGGCGGCCTTGCTGACAACGTTCAATGAGATCGACATGATGCCCGTGATGGAACTCCGGACCCGCTACAAAGATTCCTTTGCGGAAAAACATGGCGTGAAACTGGGGTTCATGTCGTTTTTTGCCAAGGCCACGGTGGAAGGTTTGAAACGCTTCCCCGCGATCAATTCGGAAATTCGCGGCACCGATGTTGTGTCGCGAAGTTACTTTGATATTGGCATTGCGATTGGCGGTGGCAAGGGGTTGATTGTTCCGGTTTTAAGAAATGTCGAGCGGATGAGTTTCGCCGAAGTCGAACGATCGATTGGGCATTATGCTGGGTTGGCTAAAGACAATAAATTGAAGCCTGCGGATCTGGAGGGTGGCACCTTTACCATCAGCAACGGCGGCGTCTATGGCTCGCTGTTGTCCACGCCGATCGTCAATCCACCTCAGAGCGGTATCCTGGGTTTGCACGCGATTCAGGAACGCCCGATCGCTGTCGAAGGCCAAGTCGTGATTCGCCCGATGATGTATATCGCCTTGACCTATGATCATCGCATCGTTGATGGCCGCGAAGCCGTGGGGTTC
>JBGSIY010001065.1:0-6116 GCA_041742275.1 Pirellulaceae bacterium
AGTTGCCCCGTTTCGGCCATTCTTTTCCAGGCAACCCAGGATCCCATTCCGAGGGCGTAGTTCGAATAAGGTGCTGCTGGCTGGACTGGAAAAAACCGCCGAATATATTTGTAGCGGCCATCCGTCAGCCCGCGCCGCATACCGGGTAGCTCGTCAAAACGATCGCCATACAAATAGACGATCGAGTCTGGGTCAGGCTCGCAGCGCTGCGTCCCCAAAAAGGCTCGCCCTTGCATGACCGACGGGGATTCGATGCCAAGCAAACTGAGCAATGTCGGGGCAAAGTCCACAAAAGAAACCTGTTCGTCAATTTGGTTGCCAGTTTGCCAAGGAGACAAGTGCTTCCAGCGTTCCGGAAAATGGATGATCAATGGAACTTTGACCCCCGAATCCTCCAGATATCTTTTTCCTCGTGGCGTCGCGCCGCCATGGTCGGCAAAGTAAAACACGATCGTATTGTCGGCCAAGCCGTGCTGTTGAAGTTCCTCTAAAATCTCTCCAACCCGACGGTCCATCGCGGTCACCAAGTCATGATAGACGGCCAAATCGTGACGAACTTCGCTGCAATCGGGGAGATAAGGTGGGACGTTCACTTGGGAGGGCGCGATTCGTGGCTGGCGGGGAATCAGGCCTTGCTCGCGATTCGTTTGGATTTTTTGAGGAAACAAATTGCTCTCATGTGTCCGTTCGATATTGAACACGGCAAAGAACGGTTTGCCTTCGGGGCGATTGCGATAATGAGCCTGACGCGAGCACTGATCCCAAATTGCTCGATCATCACCCTGGAAATTGTAGTCCGTTTTCGCGTTATTCGAACAAAAATATCCGGCTTGCCTCAGGTGAGTCACGTAAGGAACGAAACGCGGCTCAATCGGATATCGACTGCGCATGTGGTGGGTACCGACGGTGACGGCATGAACTCCCAACAGTAATGTGGACCTCGCGACCGCACAAACAGCGGCGTTCGAATAAGCGTTTTGAAATTGAACTCCTGAGCGCGAGAGCTTGTCCAAGTTCGGCGTTTGGGCTTGAGGATTGCCGTAGGAACCGAGCCAGAATGAGCTATTGTCCTCGCTGGTGATCCACAAGATATTGGGACGATCGGGCTCCGGGTGATTAT
Organism: Pirellulaceae bacterium; assembly: GCA_041742275.1. Classification (GTDB taxonomy): domain Bacteria; phylum Planctomycetota; class Planctomycetia; order Pirellulales; family Pirellulaceae; genus BJ22. Next base: position 1,121 of record JBGSIY010001065.1, read on the forward strand.
TAGGCGGACTGGCATTCGCGGGGATAACAGTCGAGGCGATGAGCAGGGCAGCGGCTAGCCCTAAGCCCAATCGGTTTGTCGTTAATGAGGACATGGTATAATACCTTCCGTTGCGACATCGATACGTGGAGAGACGAGCAAAACCTCGTGGTTCATTCAATAACGTTTAGGTCGTTTTGCCGTCAGCGGTCGGAACGCGCGCGAGCGTCGCTATGGACCCACGATCTTGGATTCGCATATTCGAACGTCTCCTGGATTATAATGGAAAAGATCGAAGCGAGTTTGAATCCGAGATTTCGAATTCGTATTGATTTGATTAAACGGTAATTTGTTGGCTGTATCAGTCGCCCAACTTCAAATGCCGCATGAAAATGTCGCAAACGCATCGTTTTTTGAGTTTGCCATTGAAAGCGAACAAAACAGGATGAAGCCGATTTCCTGGTTTTCGATTTGTTTGCGTCCCCCGCTTTTCAAGGGCCGTCGTAGCCAGCCAAGCGGATTTACCCCGGAGTTCAATTCCAGAGGAGCCGAGTTCGTTGTTGTTCTATCGTGAATCAAACGGCCTTGGTTCCTCGGCAAACGAGAGGCGAGCACGGTCCTGTGATCGGCTATCAGGCTCTCAGTTTGGCGACGACCGTTTTAAGATGCTCGCCAAATTGTTCAACTTCTTCTGAAGTGTTATATAGATAGAGACTGGCCCGCAGACTGGCAGGGATTTTTTTTGCGTCGTGAAGGGGCATGGCGCAGTGGTGTCCGGCGCGGACGGCGACCCCTTTGCGATCTAGCAGCAGGGCGACATCTTGAGCGGAAAGATCGTGGAAATGAAAAGCGATGATGCCAGATTCTGGTTCTACGTTGGTTGATAGAAACTGAGCACCGTCGATGGCTGCAATTTCATTTCGCAGGAGCTTTCCTAGCTTGCGTTCGTACTTTGCAATGGATTCGAGGCCGATTTGGCCGAGGTAATCGGCGGCGGCAGCCAGGCCGATCGCTTCGGCAATCGGCGGCGTCCCGGCTTCAAATTTTGCCGGCAGTTCGCCGGGAGTGAAACCGGCGGTGGTGACGGTGTTGATCATGCTACCCCCTCCGAGAAACGGTGGCATCGATTCGAGTTGATCTCGTTTTCCGTAGAGGATACCAATACCGGTCGGGCCCAGCATTTTATGCCCGCTGAAGGCGATAAAATCGGCTTCCCAATCTATCACGTTGACAGGTTCGTGGGGCACAAGTTGAGCCGCGTCCACGAAGGTAGTCGCCCCATGCTGTTTTGCAAACCGAATCATGTCGATGATCGGTAAGCTGTCTCCTAAAACATTGCTAATCGCGGCGAAGCTGGCCAGTTTCGTGGCGGGCGTAAAATGAGATTTCCAGAGGTCCAGGTCAAACCGTCCGTTTTGTCCCAGGGGGCAGAAAATAACCTGTGCACCTGCGGCAACGGCGGCCTGTTGCCAGGGAACAATATTCGAATGGTGCTCGAAGATTGTCAGCAGAATTTCATCGCCGCGATGGAGATTGACCGAAGACCAAGATCGAGCGACAAGATTGACGGCGGCCGTAGTGCCACTTGTGAAAATGAGTTCGGCTGGATCGCTGGCACCTAAGAATTTTTGAAGCGTCAGTCGCGACTGTTCGTAGGCCGCAGAGGAGGCTTCGCTCAAGTGATGAATGCCTCGATGGACGTTGCTATAGAACGTTTTGTAACATTCATCCATGGCCTCCAGGACGACCGTCGGACGCTGGGTGGAAGCGGCGTTGTCGAAATAAATGAGCGGATATTTGCCATGGAGGGTTTGATTGAGGATGGGAAAATCGGGACGAAGTGCGTTGGGGTTCATGAGGATAACGCTCAGTAAAAAAAAGAGACACCGCTAAGAAACGGCAAAACGTCTGACTGGAAAATAAGGTCAAATCAGGATGGACACCCCATCTTTACCCGCGAGAATACACCGGTTTCAACTCGTCGACTGAAAAATGAGGTGTCAAAGGGTCAAACTAACGACCTTGCCAATCGATTCCCGACAATTTGGCCAACGTGATTTGCAAGGCATGGGTGCCTAATTGCCCGCCACCTTGAGCTTGGAGACCTACATAGAGTTGACGAGCGAGGGCCAGTCCTGGCAGGGCCAAGCCCATGCGATTGGCTTCATCTAGGGCCAGTCCCATGTCTTTAATAAAATGATCAACAAAGAAACCAGGATCAAAATTTCCCTTGATGATTCTGGGGCCAAGGTTTGACAGGGACCAGCTGCCTGCAGCACCACTGGACACGGAAGCCATAACCGTTTCTAGATTGAGCCCTGCTTTAAAGGCGTAGAGGAGCGCCTCACAGACACCGATCATGTTGGCCGCAATTAGGGTTTGGTTGACCAGTTTCGTGTGTTGACCGGCCCCCGCGGATCCTTGATGCACAATGGTCTTGCCCATCAACTGGAAGAGCGGGTGTAAGGCCGTGGCTGTTTCTGAATCTCCGCCGATCATGATCGACAGGGTGCCATTTTGAGCACCGATGTCCCCGCCGGAAACAGGGGCGTCGAGGCTGGTTATTTGCAGTTTACTCGCTGCGTCGGCGATCTCCGTGGCCAAGGCCGGGCTACTGGTGGTCATGTCGACCAAGACTTGCCCTTTCTTTCCCACGGACAGCGTGCCTTGAGGCCCCAGATGTGTTTGGCGGACGTCTGGCGGGTATCCGACGATTGAGAAAACGACATCTGTGGCCGCGGCAACCTCGGCGGGAGTCTCCATCCATATGGCACCTTGCTCCTCCAACACAGACGCTTTGGAACGGGTTCGATTGTGGACCCATACGGAGTAGCCGGCTCGCAGTATGTGTTGGACCATACTGCGGCCCATGACTCCGGTGCCAATCCAGCCAATTCGGGTCTGATCAGGAGAAATCGACGGCATGATTATCTTGGTGGATAAGGTAGAGGCGAAAGATCGAAGGCCACAACGGGATTAAAAGTCAAAGTTTGGGCGTTTAAGAATTTCTGAAACCAAGATCGCTTGACGTAACGTTTTTGGCTCGCGGAGAAGATCGAGAAGGTCGTGTTGCCCCAAATCCCGATTCATTGTGTTGTTGGAGTCCTGGGCGTATGGATCACGTCCTGAAGCGAGTGTACCCAAACCCTGATCAAATTTCTGATGAATGTGTGCGTCAATTTTGTCGTCGGCCAGAGCGACTTCTTCACCGAGTTGTCTTGCATGCTGCGTAATGTCGTTGGTGTTTATATGCCTTCGGACATGGTCCTGGATTGATTCACCGCGAGGAGCGATGACTTCAATTTCATTTGTGGGAATGAATTCTTGTCGGGGTTGGGGACGAGGTGGCTGGGGTCGGGGAGGCGCGGGGGGACGCGACTGTTGATTCGTCGGAGCGGGTGCACCGCCTCCTTGGTTTTGTTGTTGCTTGCGTCTCTCCGCGGCCTTGCGAAGAAACTCTTCGATATCGCGTGCCATGATGTGCCTTGTTGTCTTTTCAATTTGTTTTCAAAAAACATCCCGCCTAGGAAACGAAGTGAGGTCGTCGCGGGAGGACGCTGCTGTGCCACGTTAGCTGGGCGTTTCAGGGGTGTTGGCGAGTGAGACGCCGGGATTCGCCACGGCTTTGCGCATTTCGGTATCGGCTTCGATGTTTTTGAGTTTGTAGTAGTCGAGAATCCCCAAGCTGCCGCTGCGGAAACTTTCGGCCATAGCGCGTGGAATCTCGGCTTGAGCGGAGACCAGTTTAGCGCGGCTCTCCTGAATCGCAGCTTCGTTTTCGCGTTCTTGGGCAACCGCCATTGCTCGTCGGCCTTCGGCGCGAGCTCGGGCCACGCGGGTGTCGGCTTCCGCTTGATCGGCTCGCAGCCGAGCGCCAATGTTGTCACCGACATCGATGTCGGCAATGTCAATGGATACGATTTCGAATGCCGTTTGAGAATCGAGTCGTCGCGCCAACACTGCCTTGGAAATCATATCGGGATTTTCCAAAACGGCTTTGTGATTTTCCGCGGAACCGATCGCCGAGACGATCCCTTCACCGACTCGGGCAATAATCGTTTCTTCCGTGGCACCACCGATCAATTGTTGCAGGTTGGAGCGAACCGTTACCCGAGCGGCGACCTTGAGTTGGATACCGTCTTTGGCCACCGCATCCAAAGTGGTTTTCGCTCCGCCTTTGGGAGGACAGTCGATGACGCGTGGATAAACGCTGGTTTGGACGGCTTCTAATACGTTTCGTCCAGCCAGGTCAATGGCAGTCGCTTCGCGAAAACTGAGTTTGATCGTTTTGGCTTTGTTGGCGGCGATTAACGAACGGACGACCAGGGGAACATTGCCGCCGGCCATGTAGTGGGCTTCGAGGGCTTTGGTGGTCATCTCGGGCTCATTCAAGCCGGCCTGAACCGCCATGATCTTACTGGGAACAATCACCCCCGGTTTGACTTTGCGGAAGGTCATTCCAATCAGGTCCCAAATAGAAACGCCCGCGCCGGTAAGGAACGATTGAATCCACCAGCGAAAGTAAGACATGAAAACCGAGAGGATCACCAAGATCGCGATCAAGGCGAACAGGATGACCAAAATCAAAATGATTTGGCCTGGTTGCAGGTCATTATTTTGATGAGCAAGCAGGGAATTGAGATTCGTTGTCATAGTCATTTTTTAACGAAATGAGCCTTGGGAAATCGAGACCTTAGTTATGGCTGGAGAGTCTGGTCGCAGGACGACTGGCGACAGCTTGTCCGTTCTCACGAGCGAGATTAAGAACGAATGTGCCAAAGCCAGCCGGGCGGAGAACTCCACACCAGTGCCTGTTATTTTGTCCCATAACTGCCCGTCAAGCAATGACTGCTGCGCGAAGATAGCCTTAAAAAAACGCGGGAATACGTCGAGCGATGCTCCGTAGGGCCCAGAGCACACCTCCCAATGGCTGTTTCATTGTGCCCCGCGACGCCGACGCACATGTTTACTCGCCTTAAACAGGCGAATTTTCCAAACGCGATCATTCGCGAAATCA
>JBGSIY010001066.1:0-2272 GCA_041742275.1 Pirellulaceae bacterium
ATCTGAAAGAATCGGACGGATGTCCCGATTAAAACTGACCTCATCTTGATTCGCAGCGACCGATGACGTCGGACTGGGATTGATCGGTTCGGACTTCGGGGTTCCTTGGGCGAGTAATCCTAACCCGCAACCGAAAGTCAAGATCAGCGCCATGAACGACTTATATGTCATCGCTCGTGTAGTACCCCAAGAACGTTTAATCAGGTCGTTGGCCATTGCCCTATCACCTCCTAGAATTCATTCCTTCACCCTCTCGAATCACCAATGTCATTCGATGGCTGACAATCTTAGAACCTATCCCAGAGCCCATTAGCCGTAGGGCACTAGCCCCCGGTTTATTCGGTCGAACCGGACGCTAGCGCGTTTCGGCTGATGATTCCGATCAGTTTTAGGATAGGCTCTTAATTCTAGCATGAATTGAGAAAGAAAAGTGCCCGAATCGTCTTGCGAAAATTTTCGCGGGATTGCACCGTTCATTTGATTTCCTCGAAAAAAGAGCGATGCCCTACAAACCGCACGAACATGAGATGCAGATAAACGATCGAGCAATGTCGAAATGGGGAACGCGGTGAGGTAAGATGAATCAAGGCAATCTAGCCGATGAACGTGGAAAAAGGGAGCGGAAACAAGTGTTGAACTTTTGTGGATGGCAAAACCTGTTCTGGAGCCTCGTCGCTGTGGTGGCGGTTCTTCTCCCCAGTGTGCTGAATGGGCAAGATGAGACGACTGAATCGGAAGTTCATTTTCGAAATAGTGTCGCCCCGATTTTTGCGAATCGCTGTTTGAATTGTCACAATGAGCGCGATGAAGCGGGCGGTTTTTCTTTGCAAAACGCGGATTCGACTTTGGAAAGTGGATTTGTCGAGCCGGGAGATGTTGACGGAAGTCTGTTGATGGATGTGATCACAGCCAATCATGCAGGTTTAGCTGCGATGCCCAAAAACGGCGACCCGTTAACGAAAGAGGAAGTCCAAATCATCGCCAAATGGGTCGCCGAAGGAGCCCATTGGCCTGTCGATTTTGAAATTTCCGACCCCGTTGTTAATAACTTTGATTGGTGGTCCCTGCAGCCATTGCGGCCCGTCGCGATTCCGACTTTTTCCAATGAAGTGCACGAATCCCAATGGATTCAAAATCCGATCGATGCGTTTGTTCTCGAACAACTGCTCGCCAACCAATTGCAAGTGAGTCAACCGGCGAAGCGAAAAGATCTCATTCGCCGCGTGACCTATGACCTGACGGGGCTCCCGCCCACCCCCGAGGAAGTGGCCGCGTTCGTCAATGATGCTACACCGGATGCTTACGAACGGTTGGTGGAACGCTTGTTGAACTCCCCGCAATATGGCGAACATTGGGGGCGTCATTGGTTGGACCTAGTTCGATACGCAGATACGTGCGGATATGACAAAGATAAACTCCGCCCGAACGCTTGGCCCTATCGCGATTTCGTTATCCGATCGTTCAATAGCGACAAGCCTTATTCGCAGTTTGTTCAGGAACAACTGGCAGGCGATGTGCTTTATCCCCACACGGCGGATGGTATTTTGGGTTTGGGCTTTATTGCCGCTGGCCCTTGGGATTTTATTGGTCATGTTGAAGTTCCTGAAGCGAAGCTCGATGGAAAAGAGGCACGCAATTTGGATCGCGATGAGATGGTGGCGGCCACGATGAATGTCTTCTGCAGCACCACCGTTCAGTGTGCTCGATGCCACAATCACAAGTTCGATCCGATCACGCAGGAACACTATTATGGGATGCAAGCCGTGTTTGCCGCAGTCGATCGCGCCGATCGCGTTTACGAAGTTGATCCGGAACTGGAGCGGCGTCGCCAAGATTTACTCCAACAGAAAAATATGTTAGTTGGCGAATTGCAACAGTGGGCTGATGAAGCCACGACGATCGCCGGTCCAGACTATGCCGCCTTGCAGGATCAAATTACCAAAGGCCGAGCGGCACTGGTTCCCGGAACACTGGCAGCCGAATATGGCTATCACAGTCAAATCGCACAAGACGACGGGGATACCAAGTGGGTCGAGGTGGACTTGGGGCAGGAAGTTGCGATCTCCCGGATTGTCCTTAGGTCTTGTTACGATCAGTTTGCCGGGATTGGTGCGGGATTTGGTTTCCCAGAGCAATTACGTATTGCGATTTGGAACGGAGAGCTGGAAGAATTTGTGACCGTTTACGATTCGGAGACCGAGGCCATGCCGTTGCCTTGGGTTGCTCCCTGGGAAATTACATTCGCGGATCGAGACCTGACCACGCAGCGAAT
>JBGSIY010001067.1:0-5419 GCA_041742275.1 Pirellulaceae bacterium
CCAAAAAACAAATACAATTCCTGCAATTTTTCAGGCGACCAAAGTGGTTCTCTCCAATAAACTAAAGGTGTCACAAAAAATGGTGATTGCGTTTGAAACCCACCCCATGTTGACCAAATGGAGTCATAAATGATCTGGAACTTTTCATTAGGCCAATTCGAAGAATGTTGTTCAAATTCTTGCGCCCAATTCCAGTAAAACTCCAATCTGACTTGCGTAGCATTGACAACAGCAGCTGCCGTCTTTAAACCCTTGGGATCAATATTACCAGAAAAGACGAAGGTCATCCGATCGTTCGGTTGCCATCGAAGCGCATGCGAAGCCGATAACATCCCTTCGTAATCGACCGAACCGGAAAGCCTAACATCGACCGGTTGTTCCCGCGAAAATTTCAAAATGGCTTCCCAATCTTCCGCGGATAATTCACGACCTGCGATATTGACTGTTCCGACGGGGCGCTGAAGATTGTCGGCAGACACATTCCAACTTTTCGCTAGGCCCAAACACCGTGCAACGTCACCGGGACGTTTGCTATAAAAGCTAAAGTTGGAAATCGAAACCTCGTCTCGTGGCGCATTTTGAACTTCGAGAATCTCAACGTTAAACAAATTCATCATCGCAGTTCCGTCGACCAGCGTTGCGACCTGGTCTGCCGACATCGTCGAATTGTGAACGTGAACACTCGTCGATTTCCCCGCCAAATAACTCAGATCGATTTGCGGACGAATTCCGTACAAAACCAGAACGCCTAAATCGATTTCCTCTAGGGGCAGCTTTCCAAGACAATCGGGCTCGGCATCCGCTGGAAATTGTATGGTCGTCGTACGCCGTTTGCTATTAAAATGTGCAACCGACTTCATACGCTGCCAATGATAGGCCTCTCTTAAATCGGTCCACAGGATCATTGGAGGGGCTGTCGAAAAAATTCTGGAATACAAAAAGGGGACATCGAAAGCGTAAGTGGTCGCAAATATCGTGGAGCTGATAAACGCGGCGCAGATCCAACCTAGCCGTCCCATTCGACGGAACCAAATGGAAAAGGTCCCCAACGATTCAACATTCCACTGTGGTGGGAACATGTGCAATGGCCAAAGCAAAAATACAAAGATAACGACATACATCATGATTAATTCAATCGCCGAGTATGGGATCACCGTTTCGCCCAACCATCCCCGAATCATGACGATGGCGACCAAGCCCGAAACCCAAAATGCGATCAAATGTCGAATACCGTCGGTCGTCGCTCCCAAGCAAATTGGCAACAGAAAGCAAACGGAGAACAAGACGACTCGCAACAGCACTTGCATTGCGTCTGGCAGCGGGCCCATTGTCGTGACCACTTCGTTGAGCTGCAAGTTGATAATGAACATGCACACTAAAATGAAGATCAAACAAATCCACATCCATCGCCGACCTTGCAATAATCTGAAAAACGCAGCACCAACTGATTCAAATTTGCATTGCCGGAAACACCAAAACCCAACCAGGGCTCCAATCGTACTGTACAACTGCAATCGCAAATGACCCGTCGCGTTCCAATTCGCAACTTGTTTCGTTTCCATCTGATCAATCAATAATCGATCTGATGCAATCCAAATCCCCATGAAGGCCAATGTCCCAAGAATCAAAAGCCCGAAACGTTCCCCTCCGCGAAATCGCCAACAACAAACAGCCACCATAAATGCCAACGCAATTGGGAACCCCCATTGAGTGATCCTTAAACTTTCAACCCCTTCAAAAATCAAACATAAGCTTGCGACCGTACTTAAAAATAACCAAGCGATAACAAATCGACCTAATCGCGACGGGGCAACGCTGGCCAGGATTGCCTTACCAAACTTTAAAAAAAACAATGTTTGATTTTGATGTTGCTGATCGCCACTGATCAAATTTCCAGACCCCGGTAATTGGCTCTCACCGAACCAGTCGTCAGATACCATTTTCATCCCTTTGATACATTTGCAATCTATCCGAAGTCCCCCACACGAATTAGTCGGATCTCACTAGCGTCCGAAGCAGTCTCTTTCAAACGTGGGCGACCACCTGCCGGCTAATTAGTTGCGAGATAGACTCGGAATCGAAATAGAAAACACAGCCAAATCCACTTCTAAGCCGATTTTTCGCAACAACCAATCGGCATTAAAGTTCTCCACTCCTGTCCTGCAAACGACTTGCCTCAATTCCACAAGTTCCTTTCGAGTCCTATTGGAAAAAACAAGTTGGCAACCAAGACAGTGACGAGCCTATTCAATTAACTTTGCCTTGGCAGGAAGTTGATACTTATCTCTAATTTTCTCCATGACACGGCGACGATGCGTTAAAAATGAATCCGGAATCAATCCCCGATAATCTTCTTTAGCCCGCGTCGTCAACTCAATTCTGGCAGGAATTTTCTCTCGCTTGCGAAATTCATTGATATCCACGCAAAAATCTTCGTCCAATACCAGTCGCCTGAGTGACGGCAGGCCTTTGATGACTAGAATCTGGTTTCCATCAAGTTTCCCATCGCAGTACAGAGTTTCCAGTTGCTTTAGCCCCCGCAACTCTTTCGCCCAAATCGCAAACTCTCCCGGTGTTAACTTCGAGCAATTGATCTTCATTTCTCGCAAATTGGGAGTAGCCGACAAGAAGGCAAAATTCCCGATCAAGAACTCTGAATCCAAATGCAACACTTCGAGTGCTGGGAATGAAATTCCTTTCCAATTCGCCGGCCAAAGAAACTGCCGGTCTTTGGGAAACTGCTTCACCATATTCATCCTATTAGGGGACATCAGACCGCTGTTTTTAAGCCAGGCAGGATCAACAATCAGCGATTTTACGACCGACATATCTTCCGGACGAATAAATTCTAAATACCCTTTTTCTGGCAGGTAAAGGTCACGGAAGGGCGAGTCCGAGGGGCCGAACGCCAAGAATAATTCCAACATTTTCTCCGGTGTGATCATCGTTGACTCGCGGTATTCCATCGGGTGATCATCGTACACCATCGAGTCATAACCGCCCCAAGTCGACCAGACCGCATCATAAGTGGCACTCGCTCGTAATCGCTCCAATTCAAATCTTGCGGGATTGGTTCCCGTGAACTGAGTCGAAGATGCGAGGACGACTCGGATGTGTGTTGAGTTGATGAACAAAATAAGCGATCGTAGTGAATCAAAGTCCGCGTCGGCGGCGACCTGCAATATCAATCGATCATCGATCTGAGTTTGCAGCCCATCCGGCAAATGAATTTGACCGTGCATACCAACCAACGATGAAAAGGTGACACTGGATTTTAGTTTCCGTGATGCCTGCAACATCCCTTCCCAGTCGGGCCTGGTGAGTTCATCGCCAGAAATCGTAACCGATCCCAAATTGAATTGAGGGTTGGTGACATCCCACTCGTGGCTGATCGAAAAAAAACGGGCGAGCCCTCCCGGACCGAGCGACATCAATAGAACATCATTCACGGCAATTCGTTCCAGGGGTGGACTGCCGTCATCGTGAATGTCCACATCGACTAATATCAGGCGATTTGAGCCATTCACAATGCTCTTCAACTGACTCGTGGACAATTGAGAATCGGAAATATAAAAAAATCGGGAGTCACCTTCTAAACAACTTAAATCCACTTCTGAATTGACATTTTGCAAACGACAAAAATTAAAATTGAATCCCTCCCAAGTTAAACGACTGAGGAAGTCGTGATCGGCATCGTCAGGAACAACAATATAAACCCCGCCCTGGTGTCCTTCGACAACTATATTTCGTTTGAGACGCTGAGCAGTATAGGCTGCGCGAAAATCGACAGGACGCCAGCCTATTGGCGAAACCGAATTTGAATTCACCATCAAAGTGAGTAAATCAAACGTGAATAAAAATCCGATCAAAAACAATCCCGAAAACAGGAGGGTTCCCCATGCCCCCCGGGATAACCGTCTCGCCCATTTACCATTCCAGGCGTTGACATTCATTTCGAATGCCGTGGGCGATTGAAACAGTGGCCAAATTATAAATAGGAACAACAATCCATACAGAGACATGATCTCATCTTGCGAAAGGGGAATCACCCGATTACCCAATACGTTTCCGCTTAAAACCATGCCCACCATTGCGAAAATCCAAACGGCAAGTAGCTGCACCCAACTCCGCACAGCGCCTCCGATCATCGACGGCAAAATCAAAAACGAAAAAAAGGCGGACGCTGCCAAAACTCCAGCAAGGGTATCATTTTCCGGATTCAAATTCGGCAGCATTCCTTGACGATCGGCGTTTAAAATCAACGCACCCACCAAGATAAACGCGAGACATCCAAAAAACAGTCGGTTACTTGCAAAAAGTGAAGCCCACGCCTGCTGAATAAGACAAAATTTTTTGAGTTTTAGCACAACGAAACAGCAAAGAAGGATGCTGGCCAATGTCAAAACTGCCGAACCGATCACCACCGTGTTTGATCGAGCAAAAAGCTCACTTCGGTCGTCGATGTATTGGGCCCGAGTCCAGCTGTGTACCATAGCCGCCAGCGCGATCACGCCACAACAAATCAAAAACAATCGTTCGCGAACTCGCAAACGCCCGCCAGCTATTGTGAAAAAAAAGGAAATGAAGATACAAAGCACGTAAAATCGAATTAAGAAAAAGGGTCCCCTGATTGGGGTGGGTTCCATCAACAAACAAAAAGCCGCGGCGATATTCAAACTCGTCAACGCGATCACCAATCGGCCGAATCGTGATGGCACACAACAAGCCGTCAAGGTCCGGACCCACTGCCAAACTTGCGAAACGCGTTGCTCGCGCGGAGCGTTCACCGTCGCGGGAATGCGAACCGCCGTCGTTTCACCCTCTGAAAACCAATCGTCGGATACCATCGTCAACCCTAGATGTGCAGGACCCTTTATTTGTCGTTCCGTTATTGTAGCGAACTCGGCGGTGGGAAACTCCCATCCCCATCACCTTTGCATCTAACAGGCGGCAGAGTATCAAGCCCATTTGCAATCGAAAAAAGAGGCACTTTCCACCGACCTCGCACTCTCCACGGAGCGAACCGCACGAAATCGCAGCTTTTTTTCATTTAAAATCAAAAACATACGTAACAGATTCAGCTATAATGCCGTCTTCAAAAATTCGAATTGGCTAACGGCGCCAATTCAAATCTAGGGTCTCCATTTTAGGAACTGTCAGTTTATGAAACGATTTTTTGTGATCCCCCTCGCTCTGGCTCTCGGCTTCGCCTCCTCCTCCCTGGTTATAGCTCAAGACGTCCAAGAAACTTTTTTACCATCCGGCATCACAGCTAAAACCGGAGGGTATTCCCCCGTTAGAGCCGTGATGGATCTCGAGGCCGATAGTGTAAAAGTTCCCCCCGAAGGCCTCAGCGCCCCGAAATTTGGCGAGATAAAATTGGGGGACAAAACGGTGTCGTTTATTTTAGATGAACCCG
>JBGSIY010001068.1:0-2016 GCA_041742275.1 Pirellulaceae bacterium
AGTTGGCCGAACAAGGGGGAACAGTTGAACAGCTAGTGTCTGCTGAAGGCCAAGCTCAGGCGGCCGATCGTGTTTCGGTCGGCAACAGTATTACAAGTTTGCGGTTCCTGAGTTTTCATGATTGGCCTGAGTTTGTCGCGACACAAAGCCTCGTTGAAAAAATCTTAAGTCAGGATCCCGCTGGCGTTTATCCTCAAATGGATTTTGCCACCCGCGATCGCTATCGGCATGCCGTGGAAGGAATCGCAAAACGTTCCCCGTTTTCTGAGCCTGAGATCGCAGAGCGGTCAGTTGAGTTGGCTCAGAAGGCGGTGGCCGATCGCCAACGGGAGCGAATGACCCATGTCGGTTTTTTCTTAGTTGATCGTGGACGCCCGGCACTCGAACGATCAGTGGGAATGAACCTGACGACGGGCGCGTTCATCGAAAAAGTTCGCCGCGCATTTCCGCTGACGATTTACCTGGTGCTTGTGTTTCTGGTGACCAGTATTGCAATCGCGGTGTTTTTATCCGGAAGTGAATGGCTCTCGCAACGCAGATTCTTTTGGGCCATGGCTGCGCTACCGCTGCTGATGTGTGCGGTGCAATTGGGAATTTCGGTGGTGAATTGGTTGGCCAGCGTTTTGATGACGCCGCAATCCGTGCCACGACTCGATTTTCGGAAAGGGATTCCGCCTGAACACCGTACGTTAGTTGCTGTCCCCACCATGCTTGCCCACGCCGCCGGAATTGAACATTTGCTGGAGGGGTTAGAAATTCGCTATCTTTCGAACCGAGATCCTTGTTTGCATTTTGCTTTGCTGACCGACTACTTGGATTCTCCCGAACAAACACAACCGCAAGATGCCGAATTAATTCGCCTGGCCCGCGAAGGCATTGAGCGATTGAACGAGAAATATGCCGACGAACGCTTGAATCTCTTTTTTCTGTTCCATCGGAATCGCAAGTGGAACCCACAGGAACAGACCTGGATGGGCTATGAAAGAAAACGGGGGAAACTTGCCGATTTAAACGCCACATTACGAGGAGCCACAGGCCGATTTGATTGTGTGGTAGGGGACCTCAACTCCCTCGCCAATGTGCGTTTTGTCATTTCCCTCGATACCGACACACAACTCCCGTATGATTCTGCGCGAGGCATGGTCGGAGCAATGGCGCACATTTTGAATCGGCCGGTGTTGGATACGACGGGGAGATGCGTCCTTGAAGGGTATACGATATTGCAACCTCGAGTGGGGGTAAATTTGCCGAGTTCGCAACGTTCATGGTTTGTGCGTTGGTATGGGGGCGATGCGGGCATGGATCCTTACACGCGGGTCGTTTCGGATTTGTATCAAGATTTATTCAATGCAGGATCGTACATTGGCAAAGGGATTTACGATGTGGATTCATTCGAACGGCATTGCGGCGACTTCCCTGAGAATGCCATTTTGAGTCATGATTTGTTAGAAAGTTGCTATTGCCGCTCGGCTCTCCTGAGCGACGTGGTTCTCTACGAAGACTTTCCTGCGAGTTACGGTGTGGATGCAGCCAGGCGACATCGATGGATGCGTGGTGATTGGCAGATAATGCCCTGGCTTTTTCCTCGCGTACGAGGTTTGGCATCACAGAGCATGCCCAATCCGATTTCGGGAATTTCGTGGTGGAAAATTTTCGACAATTTACGCCGCAGTTTGATGCCGGTGGCCATGTTGATATTGTTATTGGTCGCTTGGTTGGCGGGTTCCTATGCAATGGCCGTCGCCGCAACTCTCTTTGTCGTGGCCATGCTGGTTTTTCCCCAGTTCATAAATTTCATGGTGGAATTGGCTGTAAAACCGATCGATCTTCCGGTTAAAGCGCATTTAACCTCGGCCTTGATGTCGTTGACAAGTCCACTGGCTCAAAGCTTTCTGACGCTGGCTTTTATTCCGTACGAGGCATATTTAAGTCTCGATGCCATGCTGCGAACTCTCGTGCGCATGCTGTGGACGAAGAAAAAATTGCTGGAGTGGAAGACCTTCAGTGATACCGAGC
>JBGSIY010001069.1:0-7385 GCA_041742275.1 Pirellulaceae bacterium
ATCGATATCGGCGGAGAAAGTACCCGCCCGTATAGTCTGCCCGTTTCGGCCGAAGAACAAATAGCTCGTGTTGTTCCAGTGATCGCAGAACTCGCGCACCGTACTACAATCCCGCTTTCTATCGACACGTCTCTCGCTGAGGTCGCCGCCGCTGCGATCGATGCCGGTGCAGAGATCGTCAATGATGTCACCGGCCTCGAATGGGACCCTGACATGCTCGCCCTAGTGGCCCAAAGCGGCGTGGGTGTTTGTGCGATGCACATGCAAGGAACGCCCCTTACGATGCAAGATCAACCCAGTTATCGGAACTGCGTGGAGGAAATTCTCGTTTATCTCCGCCAACGCTATGAAGCAATCTTGGATGCTGGAGTTGCCCCCGAACGTATCTGCCTGGACCCAGGCATCGGTTTCGGTAAAACCCATCAGCACAATCTCGAACTCTTGCGGGAGGCCCGACGGTTTTTGGAATTGCCGACGCCGATTTTGATCGGTCATTCCCGCAAGGGTTTTATTGGCAACGTATTAGAAGATAAAGAACGTCAGCGAGACGCCGGGACTCTCGGCGTCAGTCTCCATCTGGCCCAATGTGGAATCCACATCCTCCGAGTCCATGAAATACGCCACACGCGAGATGCAATCCGATTGTTCCAAGCAGTCCAACACCCCCCCCAGTTGTCCACGCCTCAGGGACCTTGATATTCCATCGCAATAAGCCCGTGACCCTAGTCACGGTGCTAGTCACAGTGCCACCCACCAGCGTCGCCTCTACCGAGATTCACGTTAGGCTTTTTGCGTTTTTTTGGGGGCTCGGCGATTCGGGAATAGAGTTTTGCAAATCGGGCACACCCTGCCGTCACACCCCCGAGCGGTGCAATGCTCCCGTCCATAAAAAATGATCTGCAAATGGAGTTCATTCCAACTCGATTCAGGAAACAGTCGCTTGAGATCCTTTTCCGTTTGCACTACGTTTTTGCCGGGGGTTAATCCCCATCGTTGTGCCAATCGATGAATGTGAGTATCGACGGGGAAGGCGGGTACCCCAAACGCTTGAGCCATAACGACGCTGGCTGTTTTATGACCGACACCCGGGAGCTGTTCTAATTCGGCGAACGAGCGAGGGACTTGCCCGTTATGTTGCTCAATCAAAATCCGAGATAACTTGGCAATCGCTTGTGATTTTTGCGGAGCAAGGCCACACGGCTTGATGATCGCATGGATCTGTTCGACGGGAACTTGAACCATTTCCTGTGGGGTTGCGGCCAATTGAAACAAGGCCGGTGTCACTTGATTGACTCGCACGTCGGTGCACTGTGCGCTCAGTAGTACAGCGACTAACAACGTGTAGGGATCGACGTGATCCAAGGGAATCGGTGTTTCGGGATAGAGTTCGCGCAAGCGCTGCCGCACAAAATCGGCCCGCCCCGTTTTTTTTCGAAAGTCCCAACTTGGTGACGAAGTAAGTGCTGCATTTGGAACTGCAGTTTCTTGATGGTTAACGTTTAAAGGGCCGTCTTTTTTGGCGGGTGTGCCCCTGGAATTCCCGACTGCGATTGACGTGACGTTCGGGGCATTGCCAAGTGGTTTCCTGGATTTACCTGTCGTTCCCGTCCCCTCCGGCCCCGTCTCCCTTTTGCTCATTTTTTGCTTCGGATTTTTCTGCTTCGCCTTGTTGGTTACCCGCACCTGATTCCGTTGCTTCTTGTCCGACTTTGTCATCTTTTTGTTTATCTGATTCGCCTTCGGTTATCGGGGGATCTACAGTTGTGGGTGGCACATTATCCGGACGCGTGGGAGGTGGATCGGAAGGTTTTGTTTCCGCCGCCTGGCCGATCTTAACCGGCACATACTCGTGCCCTCGATCCCGGACGATTTCGATTTTGGTAATTGTATCGGGTTCGACATCGGGAATCTTTCGCTCTGACATGCCGATAGATTCATGAGTTCGCGACAATCGGCCCAGGATATCGTTGCCCGAAATCACTCGTCCAAACACCGTGTGTTTGCCATCGAGACCTTGGACCGCCTGGCTGCGAGTAAAGGTGATGAAAAATTGTGAGCCGCCGGAATCGGGGGCACCGGTATTGGCCATGCTGAGCACGCCGGTGAAATGACGACGGGCTTCAGGAGTATTGCATTCATCGGCGATCGTATAATCGGGGCCACCACTGCCATCCCCTTTGGGGTCGCCCGTTTGTGCCATAAAACCCTCGATGACTCGATGGAATTTCAATCCATTGTAATACCCGGACTTGGCGAGACTGATAAAATTGGCGACGGTGTTGGGTGATTCATTTTCAAACAGCTCAACCGTAATTTCACCACGATTGGTAATAATTTTGGCGATCGGTAAATCATCGGCCTTCTGTTCTCGGTGCCGAATCATGATTTCTTCAAACACCTCTTTTCCTTCGATCGAAAGTCGGTCAATTTTAGCGGCAGCTTCCCAATAGGCCGGATCAATCCCCTTGGCAATCAACGCGTCAGCCGTCGTGAGGACTTCTTGGTCGCGACGATTATTGGCGTCATTAACCATAATCCCCAGGATCGTTCGAGCCAAAACAGGAGTCAGCTCTTCGGTTTCGATTTTTTTGATCCCGGACTCACGCAATTGATTCAAGAGCCCATTGGCTTTGACGATCAATTCGGAATAGGCTCGGCGCAACGAGTCTCGTAAAACGATGTCATCGGCCCGGTCGAACTCCTTGCGTTTCGCGTCAATTTCTTCCTGGACCTGTTGCCATTGAATCAGAAGTTCTGCAAAGGAAGCCGTCGGTGCAGACTCTTCAACTTGAGGCACTGCACCCGGCGCATCTTGAGCCACTGCACCCGGCGCATCTTGAGCCACTGCACCAGGCGCATCTTGAGCCACAGCCAACGATTCGCAGGCAACCACCAGACCAAAAATGAATGCGAGCCATACCATTTTGCCTGCGGGTGGAGCCTTCAAAAGTGAGCCAACGCACTGAATTCCAATGCTTTGATTTCCGTTCATATTTTTCCCTGATTTTTGTTCTGAGCCCTTCCCATTTTTTCCAAACGAGGAGGTGTCTGTCGTAATTTTAAATCTTTGATTTTCTGTCTGATTTTCGAAAGGGGGGGTAAACTGACACCCTTTTGGAAGACGGGGGCCTTTGTTTTATAGATTCCCATCCGTCCTTCCAACCTGATCTCATCCAATAGTCTGATTTTTTGACATCAAACGATAGTGAGTCCCCACCTGGAAAGCCCTTTCACTGATTTTAACGCATTGAGGCCAAGTATCCCACAGCAAACGGCACTGTTATTTCTCGCGTTTTCAAGAATCTAATAGGACATTCCACGGGAGCGGGAATTTTGGTTGTTCTGGGACAGCCTCCCCGCTGAGGCGGCGGCGCATCCCGGTTCCAGGCCGCCTGGTTGCCCATGAGCCTTCGATTACCGGCCTCCACCTTTTTCGTTCCCCTGCGAACCTTGCTCCCCGCCCGATTGGTTCCCCTGGGACTCAGAGCTCTTCTGATCTTTCGGCAAGGTCTGAGCTGGGGTTCCACCGGCTGGATTGGCTGGGGCGTCTCCGGCCAAAGGAATTTTTTCGGTGGCCTCGTAGGGATGCTCCCGTTTCCTCAGAACCACCACTTTATCAATTGTAATGTTCGTGTCTCCGCCGGGCAGTTTCGACCTCAACGGTGAACCCGTGCTGGGGAACCGATAAAAAACATCGAGCCCTTCGATCACGTGACCGATGACGGTGAATTGATTATCGCGTTCAGGTAAAGCTTGATGGGCAATTGAAAATTGTGAAGAATCCGTCCCAGGCTGGTCGTGAAATAGGCTGACCGACCCCACAAAATGACGTCGTGCATCGGGGCGTTTGGATTCATCCGGCAGATAATATCCGGCATTGCCGGAACCGTCATCTTTAGGGCAACCCGTGATGGCAATCGCTCCATTTTTGACAAAGAAAAACTTCCGGCCCGTGTAAAATCCGTCTTCGCACAGACGCACAAAATTATTGACGGCTTGTGGGGCATTGTCTTCAAACAATTCGATCGTAATCTTGCCTAACGACGTCTCGAGTTGAACTTGAGGTAGATTCGACAGGGCATCTTGTTCGCGTAATGCCTGCTCTTGTTTCCAATTGTCTAAAACCGTCTGAGCGCGAACAACATAAGCTTCATTGATGGTGCCGCCTAAATTTTTGGCTTCGTTGATGTAAGCGATGCTTTTTTCGTAATCCTGGGTGGCATATGCAGCTTGAGCCGCAAACAAATAAAATCCGGGATTTTTGGTCCCATTGGCGATGATTTGCTCGCAGACATCCAACGCCTTTTGGGGTTGAAATTCGGTGGCCGTTACGCTGTCTCCCAACCATAGTCGAATCGTCCGCGCCGCGAGAGGAGCCAGACTCGCCGCTTCCACCGGTGCCTCGACGTAGGCCAATAGAACTAATTCAGCCGACTGAGCCTCTAGCTCGGCTATTCGCAATTTCAAGCGATCGACTTCATTAATAGTTCGACTTGTGCCCTCTCGATCTCCCGGCGAGACGGTGGTCAACAGCTGGGTGATCTTCGACTTCGATTCCTTAATCTCCTGCACGAGCTCTTGGTACTTTTTCAAGTTGAGTTTTTCTTGGGAAACAATCTCCACTGGCGGAGCCACCTGCTCCCCCTCCTGCTGGCTCTTCGATTCCACGTCAATATTATTCGTCTCCGTGGTCTGAGCTCGAACGTGTTGAGTGAATGCAACAATGAACACGATCAGATTCAGCATCCGAATGCCCACTGCTGTCAACCCATTCCGATGAACGTTGTTTTTTTTCATGATCGAAACTCAATTCAATTCTGTTTGAAAGAAATCAGAAAAACGCAACTTCAACTTAACAAACCAGGAGTTGCATTCTGGGCAAAATCCCCTTATTTCGCCTCAACTTTGTTCGGCAAGTACTCGTGGTCTCGCTTGCGGATTACTTCAGCAGAAATAATCTCATCCGGAGTCGCACCCTCGATGGGTTCTTCGTCCCCGTCTTTCTGAATAAAGGTCTTTTGAAGGCTATCAACGACCTCAAACCCCTCAATGACTCGACCGAAGACACAGTGCTTTTTATCGAGACGCAACTGAGGATGGTAGGTAATAAAGAACTGCGACCCGGCCG
Source organism: Pirellulaceae bacterium (assembly GCA_041742275.1). Lineage (GTDB taxonomy): Bacteria > Planctomycetota > Planctomycetia > Pirellulales > Pirellulaceae > BJ22. The sequence goes on from JBGSIY010001069.1 coordinate 5,129, forward strand.
AATTGGGCTGCCCCGAATTGGCCATACTCAAAACGTAACTAAAATGGTGACGGTCGCGAGAACCGCCATGCTCGTCAACAATCATGTAACCGGGTCCTCCCCGCCCATTCCCGTCGGGGCATCCCGTTTGAGCCATAAATTGTGAGATCACTCGATGAAATTTACTGTCCTTGTAAAATCCGCTTTCGACAAGGGAAATAAAGTTGCCGACGGTGTCGGGAGCTTCATTTTCGAACAGCTCGACAATAATGTCCCCTTTGGTGGTGACTAATTTGACCCGAGGCAGATCATCTTCCGCCGCCGCTCGCGCATCGGCCTCTTTTTCATTGGACTTGGCCGCCAAAAGAGCAGGGAGTTCGGTATACAGCGCCCGATAGGAATCGCCCATCTTTGTCACCAACCCACCATGGTTTTGAAGAAACTCAGCCGCTTCGTCGTAACGATTTGTCGAGATCGTCGTGAAGCCAATAGCGACCAGCATCGGTTCGTCATCGGGAAAGTAAGACAGCATTCGTCGAGCCAAATGGTAGACCTTTTCCATGTGCCCTTGGTTGGCCAGATCTTCCATGGCAAACAAAACCAAACGCTTGAAGTCCCTGTCCGGTTTGCCACTCAACTCAAACAATTCGACAGCTTTGTCGCGGACTTGGAGTTTGAGCGCGTTCCCTTTTTTCACAGCCGCTTCGAATTTCTGTTTACTCGCGGCGCTCTGCTCAAACTCCCCATTAAAGTACGTGGTGCCAGCTTCTCCGGCCTCCATCATTACGGTTCGCCATTGGTCAACCAAATCATCCAGCTCCTGTTTGACCTGTTTCGCTTCGGCAGTTAATTCGTCAGATTCGCTTTGTTCCTGGCCAGACGGCTTGTCGGTCGCCTGAGCCCATAGGCCAATGGTCAGCGGGCAAATCGAGCAAAACACGACGACGATCGCGAGCCGATTTCCCCATCTTTGACAGCCGGATAACGCACGATTAATTAAATTCGTTTTATTCATAAGGCAATGATTCCAGGTCGATGCTGGTTGATTGAACTGAAATGATACGAAGATCAAGATGATTTGAGGTGAAAAAAAACTGCTTTCCGTGTATCATACCTGATAACCTCATTTTGGGGGACGCTATTCCCAGCTTATCCCTTGTTTCATCGGGGAAAATCAAAAGAACAGCGAGCCCGGCCATTGGCTCAGGCGGTCAGGGCGGAGACAACCTGTGGCTGCGGCGATTGTTGACTCGGAACTGAGACCACCGCAGCTGACTCTGGATGCAACCGGCACGGGCTAAAACCGGCACGGGCTAAAACCGGCACGGGCCGAACCCGCACGAGTGGGACTTAAAATCAATCTGGAATTGAAAACAGTTCCGCCCAGGCAACGATGTCGCCACAAGACGATGTCCCCACAAGACACCGCTTGGCACGAAACCGACTGGCGTTGAGACGACAAATTTTGATGTGGGAACTTCGGCAACTTTCATTTTACTCTTTTATTTTTTTAGGACACATTCTGACATGGCCAAATCAAAACGTGGGCGCGATCTGGCCAACTGGCAAGCCCCAGCCGGTAAACGAAATATCGGCACGAAGTTGCGGATCGTCGGCGGGGAATTCCGCGGTCGACAAATCGATTATTCTGGTGACCCGCGCACCCGCCCGATGAAAGACAGTGTCCGTGAGGCGCTGTTCAACCTTGTGGGCGGCTTCATTCCCGGGAAATATGTTTTCGATCTATTTGCCGGGACCGGGGCCATTGGCATCGAAGCCCTCAGTCGCGGAGCGTCCCATGCGTTGTTTAACGAACGCCATTTCCCGACAGCGCGAGTCATCAAGATGAACTTGCAATCGCTCGGTGAAAACTTACCCGCCACTGTTTCTACGGCAGACAGTTTTTTTTGGATCAGGCAGTTCTTCAAAAACCCCCAAGATTGGCCGACAGAACCGTGGGTCGTTTTCTGTTGTCCTCCCTACGCCCTCTACGACAGTCGCGGAGATGAACTAATGGAATTGGTGGGGCAGTTTATCGCCCATGCACCAGCCGGAAGTGTCGTGATTTGCGAAACTCGCGAAGACTTCCTCCCGACTCGTTTGCCGCAAGCCGATGAATGGCGAATTCGCCATTATTCGCCTGCTCTCATCTGTGTCTGGAGACCCTCGTCCTACGACAACGAAAATCTGAACCTCGCCATGGAACAGGCGAGAGAACAACTCAACGAGGAATGACCGCGGCAAACAAGCGTTGTATTTTTTCCAGTGGCACGACGTC
>JBGSIY010001070.1:0-1906 GCA_041742275.1 Pirellulaceae bacterium
GCGAATTCCCGAATATCGCTGAGGGATTTCACGACTTACGAAAGTCGGCGAAACAGTGGTACTATCATACAAAATACCTTTACTACTTTTGGAAAAACCCACGCTCCCTGGCAAAGAACCTGAAACGTTTGGAGACGGTGCTCGGAGAAGCTCACGATCTCTATGTGCTCGAACATTACCTGCGCGCAAATTTGATAGATTCGTCTCAGAATCAGGACTTGGAACCGGCATTTGAGTTTATACGCATTCGCCAAAGTGCGCTCGAATCGACGGGTTTAGAAAGGGCCAAAGATTTATATGAACTCCCCGCCAATCGATTTGTAAAACGCTATTTAAAAAACTAGTTGCCTCTTAATGTTGAATAGGGAGATGCTGGGACAAACTTGAATGTCTCGGAATCTACTTATGAGGAACCATGCGCTTCCAAATTTAATCCGTTTCTCACGCCTGATCGCTGACAACGGCATTTACGTTCAGCCGCGTTAGTGATTGGCCATCTTCAGACTCTGCAGTAACCGGTTGCCTCCGTTTCGGCTGCTGCCACAACATTAGCAATAAGACGCCAACCAAGGTGACCAGTGCTGACATTACACTCCAGGCAACGGGAATCGTCTCGGCATTTTGAGGGAACCAACTGAGCTGATTCAAAGCGGGCAAATAGTAGGCAATAAAAGCAATTGTTGCATTGTGCAACGCGTGTAAAAGTATCCCTGGAATGATCGAATCAGACCGATAGGCAAGCAGGCCCAATACAGCGCCCATAAAAATTGTGGGAATCAAACGATCGAACGAGGCCACACTGCCGGACAATGTATGAAAGACTCCAAAGGCAACCGCTGAAATCAGAATCGATTTCCATACGTAAAAGGTTTTAGCCAAACTGCGTTGCAGCATCCCTCGAAAAAACCACTCTTCACAGAAGGCTGGCACCAAAGACATGCTCAAGGCAATCACGAAGGGATTGGCACCACGAAAATTGTCGGCTTGTTGGGCACAAAATTCGCTCAAGCGTTCGTTCCACGACTTGGTCAGTTCTTCTCCATAAAACAGAGTTAAAACTTCATACCATCCGTTGATCAGTCCCATCACAATCGGCCACATACCTAGACCTAAGACACACGCGACGACCAAAAACCGAAAGCGAGTCGTCAGCAGCCCAAATCCCGTCCCGATTCGAATTCGTTGATGCAAGGCAACTAGGGTTGGAAAGAGAAAGAAGGCAATCAACGTGAAACTTGCCATCGCCAATAACTGTAGATTCACTGGCGACTCGATTCCATCACCCAAAAACTGCGGCAATCTACCCAACAATGCAATGGAAATGAAATTGATGGGAAAAAGCAAGAACAAGCAGAGCATGGCGACATTGAGAGAGGCGATCGCAGACGGATACAATGGCTGTGAAAAGAGATCTTTCCATCCGTGCTGGGCACCATACAAAATCGAATCCGCCCCAAATATCGACGCAGCGGCGCCGATTGCTAACAACGAATAAACGATCGTCGAAAACACGGCAACGGCAGCGGGAATCAAAGCAACTTGGCCCTCGATCACGTCTCGAGACAGTAAGAGCAAATTGATCATCGGGCAAACCGCAAGAGGGCCCTCTAGCTTGAGACCGGGGGTCATGGCCAACAATCCGGGTGCAAATGACAAAAGAATAACGGGCACCAAATAAGCTTGAGCTTCTTTGAAGCTCCTCGCAAAACTCGTCACGACCAAAAGGACGGCGGCAAAAAAGGTGGCGAATAAGGCCAGCAACAAAAAAATCTGCACGAATATCCAAATAGAGAATCCCGAGTCACCCAACAGCACCGTCTCCAGTTGAAATGCCCACACCGTGGTGGCCATCCCCGCGACGTTCAACGTTGCCGTCAACACAGCTACCGTGATCACCGCAAACATC
>JBGSIY010001071.1:0-6553 GCA_041742275.1 Pirellulaceae bacterium
CCTAATTATTTCGATTCCCCCCGACGGCGTGACGGACGCGGCTCAATCCCAAAATAGCATTCGACCGGCATGCCCTGAAGATATTGAATCGATGGCCCAGTTGGAAATGGAAATCGCTGGGGTTCGACGGCAGCAAGATTACCATTTCTTTATTCAGCAAGCGATAGCGTCGCGGAACGGGACGGGGCAGGGGACAAAAGAACGTCTGGGAGATTGGCGGGCCTCCGTGTACGAAATGGGCGGGGAAATCCAGGGATGGATCGCATCCGTGACACATCCCGCCACTTGCATTCTGGGACCCGGCGTCGCCATCAATGAACAAGTTGCGACTTCTCTTTTGTTCCACGAACTCAATTGTCGACGCGGACAAACCATGGTGTTCTTAGCTCCCGTGGAAGCGAGTGAGTTAGTCCAAGCCGCCTATCGTTGGGGAGCCAGGAATTGCGAGTTGCATGTTGCTCAGGTCCGTGGCATCTACCAACAACCCCGCGGTATTGTCTTGCCGACCTTCATGCCTGAGACCGCTTAGTTGAGTGCCGACGCGAGACGGGCGAGTGTCGATGGGCGATAGGGGTACATTCGCCGTCGAGTTAATCGCAACCGGACACGGTCCCACGGTCAAGCAAATGCAATATCCGAAGAGTTTGAGTTTCGATTTTTGTGAGCGACGAGGGTAGCGAATGAAAACGATGGACGTGGCCTATTCGTCTTCTTGCTTTTCCTCAGGTGTCGTATTCGCTACGGTCCAAAAGATATAATGAGCTCGGCGACGTAAGACGGCATCTAATTTTGGTTCGCCTTTTTCAGGAATGTTTTCCATGGTCACAATGGCCATTTTCAGCAACGGTGCACGCGTCGCAACACGGGCGACTGTACCCAGCCCATAGTCGGAGTGAAAATGCCCGCAGAGATGAACGACTATTTTGCGGCGATGGGGATTGACCGCAAGGTAGTCCGTAATGGTCTCGGCCATGGCGTCGTCTTTGATACATTGCGAGGCATAAAAAGATTTGAGTTGATTGGACGCATCAACTCCGCCGTGCCCCTTCATTGTTTCTTGGAAATTTTGCCAGTAACTGTCCTCGGGAGCTGTCGTTGATCGAGGCAAAAAGACGGTATCGGCGTTCATGATTGTGCGGGCCATCGAAACATCACTAGCCAATCGGCGTGGAACATTTCCAGCCAATACGGGAATTCGATTTTCTTTGGCGAATTCGATAATGGCACGATAATGTTCGGGATAATTTTTCCACGGGCGGGAGTTTGCCAAGAATTCTTCCTCGGTAATGCGATTGGCCAAATAATCATTTAGTACGCCTTGAACATCACGCTCAAATTGTTCTGTCGAGACCACCACGTCCACTCCGCGGCTGTGAAGGCCTTGAATGACCTGCAATTGAAAGGCATGCCCCGCGTCGTTGTCGTGTTGTTCCCCCAAGAAAATGACATCCTGGCTTGCCAACTGATCAACTAAACCGTCCATTTCCACCACATCACCAGTGCGAGAATCCATGAGAAACGGAGTCGGAGCGCCCGCTGGTTCCTCGGTTGTCTCTTGGGCCAACACAGATGACGAAGTTAAAAACAATCCGAGGAACAGCAAATGCAATCGTCGATAAATCATGATGACTAAGGCCTTCTGGAGACGAAAAAATAATGGCAGCTTTTCGGTGCAGCACTCGTCCCATTTAAATAGAGGAACAAAACGGAACGGAAACAGGAAACCACCCAATTCCAATTTAGTCTGCCTAATTTGTTCTGTCGATCAATCAAGCGAATAAATTCAGTGGTTCCAGGATATTTGAAATGTCATCCGCGACATTTTCGACACGTTCAGAAAAAAAAATTGGAAAATACGGAGCATTTTACAGATCGAGCTGCCAGGACGTTTTCAGTCGGCCTTGGTTGGTACAATAGCTTTAGAATCCAGCTGTCACGTGCCATTTGGTGTCCAGTGGAGATTTCGATGATGGATGTATAGGGTGTCTCGGGAGATCCTGACGTGTTCAAAACCGACCAATGATTGGCGCGGGAAATTTGTCATAAGAAACCATTGGCGAATTCGTCTGATTCCAGTTCAGCTATTTCTTGTCATAAAGTCACCCTACTGTATGCCACGATTGCGGAGCCGAACCAAGAGGACGCCTTTTTTTCAAAACTGGACGATGGGAATCGGTTTGGTAATTTTGTCCAGTGAATTTGTTTGATCGAGCGGTGATGGGCTGAATAGTTGCTTTTCGGTTTGGAGTGTGAACTCATGTTGAGAATTCGTGTGGACGATTACCAGCGATGGCTCGTATTCATTTCGTTGTGGATCGTCCTTGTTGGTGTTGCCCTGCCCAGCCTTTCCCGGGGACAAACCCCTTCGTTTGAGCGGCCTCCGATTGATTACTTCAATACTCGGGTGGATGATCCCGTCGCGCGACTGGCTGCGCAACTGGAATCCGGCGAGACCCATTTGGACCGTGACCAGCAGCATGGTTACTTGAGGGCAATTCTGGAGCATTTGAATATTCCCATCAGTTCTCAGGTTTTAGTGTTTTCCAAAACCAGTTTGCAGTTGCAACGCATTCATCCTCAGCGACCTCGAGCCGTGTACTTTAATGACGAAGTCTACGTGGGTTGGTGCCAACAGGGAGACGTGTTGGAACTTGCGGCCACGGACAAAGATCAGGGTGCCATGTTCTATTCGTTGAAGCAGACGGCCGGGGCACCTGCCAAAATTTTGCGCGACCGCGGTCAATGCCTGACCTGTCATGCGTCCAGTCGCACTCAAAACATTCCCGGCTATCTGGTGCGCAGCGTGTTTGCCAACGAACAAGGGCACCCGATCGGAGGAAGTAGCAGTTTTACGACCGGTTATGGAAGTCCATTTCACGAACGTTGGGGAGGTTGGTATGTGACGGGGCAGCATGGCGACATGCGTCACATGGGAAACCAAGTCTACGGGGAAAACGACGATTGGGATCAACCGGATTTGGAAAAGGGTGCCAATCGAGAGTCGCTCGACGGGTTGTTTTCGACTCGTCCTTATCTGAGCCCACATAGTGACCTGGTCGCTTTGCTGGTCCTGGAGCATCAATCTCAAATGCACAACGCGTTGGCCGCTGCGAATTACGAGGTCCGTGAAGCCTTGCATCAAACCTATGAAATGAATCCATTGTTGGGCCGAGAGGCGGACTTCATCAGCGAAAGCGCCGAACGCCGAATTGTGTCTTCTGTGGAACGAGTCGTCTCGCATCTATTAATGTACGAGGACACTCGTTTCACCAGTCCCGTGTCGGGAACCAGCGGATTCACCGAGGAATTTATGAAACCGGGGCCGCGAGACACTCAGGGCCGTTCGCTACGCGAGTTGGATCTGCGCGATCGTCTCTTTCGGTATCCGTGCAGTTTTTTGGTTCATTCCGCGGCGTTCGACGCCCTGCATGATGAATTGCGGGGACGCGTCGTTCGCCGGATGTGCGAGATCTTGATCGACCCCATTTCACCGAAGCAGTGGGGAAATGTCGATGCCGATGCTAGGCAAGTAGTACTTGAAATATTGATCTCGACCAAACCGGAGTTTGCCAAATGTGTCGCGGAGCTCCAACGTCAAAAGTGACGAATAGTCGTTTGTCCCGCATTATCCCTCAAAATTACCGTGTTTTTGAGGGTTAATGGTGCAGTTTCTGGAATTTTAAATTTTAAGCCTTTCACAGAAGCTTCAAATTGTATAGATTTGAATGCTCAAAGAGCGATCGAAACCAAGCGGTTTTGAGAATCAGGCGGCAGTCATGCTTGCCCGCGAGGATTCCCTACGCCGGAACAAAGGCGTGCTAGGGGTAATATCCTCGACAGCTCGATGCGACAGGACTTCTACAAATTCTTAGCCCAGATGCTTTCTCGGGTTCTAGAAACGCAATGTGAACGAAGAAACACAATGTGAACGAAGCGGCGTCGCTACATAGTGTTTTTTAGTAAATTTGCGTTCCCTCAACAGGCTTTAGTTCTGTATGAGCGCGCCTACGTCATGGCCCCACTTCAGGTCAGAGACGTCGAACCCTTTTCTTTCGAAAGAATTTTCTCGATGAACGATCCGAATTTGCCGCTCTTCAATGAAATGTCGGCATCACAAGAAACAAATGACGGCAATGATTCCCTCACAACTTCGACCGAAGTCGTTTATGCCTGTGATTGGGACTCGTTGGATCTGACGACTCCCGTTTCCCAAGAGTCCAAACCAGCAGTGGTCGTCAGTGCTTCCGTATCCGATGCTTCCGTCTCCGATGCTGTCGTCTCCGATGCTGTCGTTGGGGAAATTGCCAGCGAGAAACCCGTTGCCGTTTCTACTGATTTAGAAATAGTCGAGATGGAGTCCGTTGAGATGGCTCCCGTTGCCGCCGAGTCTGTCGTTTCGGAACCAGTCGCTGTTGCGACCGCCTCGACCGAAGGTGGCCTGGATACGACCGTCGCGGAAACACCTGTCGGAGACGTGCCGGCAGGTCAATCGCCCGCGGTTGAGTCCCCAGCCATCATTGTCGCTGATCAAATTGTCGCTGAACAACATGCCGAACGATTTGCAACCACGCCAGTCGCTCCAAGCGAAATTCACGCCGCTGTAGCAGACGAACCAGCACTGACGGTGGACGTTGTCGACGAAGTCGTAAACGCAGTTGCCACCGACGTGCCCCAGGCAGCGATTCCCGAGACGCAAGTCATCGAGTCTGTAGCCACTGTTGCTCCCATCGCCAAAGCCCCCGTGGTAGCCGCGAAAGTCGCTATCGCGGAAACACTTGCCTTAGAGCCTCACGACGAATTGTTAGAGGCACATGTCGAGTTGGATTTGTTGACCAACCCCAAAAAGAAATCGAAATTCAAAAGCGAAAGTCAAGAACCTTCCTTTGCTGATTTCGCCTTGCGGGCCGAAGTTCAAGCGGCGATTGTCAAATCAGGTTACGATGTGCCGACGGCGATCCAAACCCAAATCATTCCATTGATGTTGGAAGGTCGCGATGTACTAGCTCAGTCTCAAACAGGAACGGGCAAAACGGCAGCGTTTGCCTTGCCAATCCTTTCCCGTATCGATCCCAAATTATTGAAGCCTCAAGTCATCGTGTTGGCACCCACACGCGAATTGGCGATCCAAGTTTCCAAGTCGTTCTCGACATACGGAGCCTGCCTGCCCGACTTCTCGGTACTCCCGATTTACGGGGGCAGCGACTATGACACTCAGTTCCGCCAATTGAAGCGGGGCGTGCAGGTCGTCGTTGGTACTCCCGGACGCGTGATCGATCACGTGAACCGTGGCACGCTGGACTTGAGCGAAATCAAATGTTTGGTTTTGGATGAAGCCGACGAAATGTTGAACATGGGTTTCCTGGAAGACGTTCAATTTGTTCTCGAAAAAACGCCTTCGCACCGCCAAGTCGCTCTGTTCTCAGCCACGTTGCCGGCACCGATCCGCACGATTGCTCAGCAATATCTGAACAACCCTGCGAAAATTACGATCAAGAAGAAAACGATGACGGCAGACTCGATCCGCCAACGTGCCGTGTTTGTAAATCCACGGGACAAGGTCGATGTGTTGACACGTATTTTGGAATCCGAAGAAGCTGATGGCGTGATCGTATTCACAAAAACCCGCGAGGCCTCGGTGACGGTGGCCGAGCAGTTGATTCATGCCGGCCTGTCGGCTGTCGCCCTCAACGGAGATATGCCTCAGAAAACTCGCGAACGCACGATTGAACAATTGAAGTCCGGCCAACTGGATATCTTGGTGGCCACCGATGTCGCGGCACGTGGTTTGGATGTCACTCGCATTAGCCATGTCTTCAATTTCGATTTGCCCAACGATGGAGAGTCTTATATTCACCGTGTGGGGCGAACTGGCCGAGCCGGACGCAAGGGCGAAGCGATTATTTTCTTGACTAAAACGCAGCGTCATAAATTGCGTTTGATCGAGCGAGCGACGAATCAACCGATTGAAGTCGTTCAGCCGCCGTCAACCCGCGACATCAATGCCTTGAGGACCAAGCGTTTCAAACAACGGATCGCGAATGTTGCCAAAGAACAGAACCTGGATTCCTTCACCAAATTGATCGAGGAATGTGCAGCGGAATCAGGACTGCCCATGTTGTCAATTGCCGCTGCTCTGGCGCACATCGGTCAAAATGGCAACAGCTTTATGATGGCCGATCGCCCCAAACCTAAATTTGAAGAGCGCGAAGAACGTTTCGAAGGTCGGGAACGAAATGGCAACCGTCCCGGTGCTGGCCGTGGCTCGCGCGATCGCAACGAAAGTGGACCGCTCGGAGCATTTGGGAACCAAGGCTCGCGGCACAGCGGAAGCAAGCCCGAATATCGCGTCGGTCCTCCTGAAGCGGGCATGCAACGATATCGCATTGAGGTGGGCCGCCGAGATGGCGTGAAACCCGGTAACATCGTAGGAGCCGTCGCGAATGAAGCGGGGATCGATAGCGAATTTATCGGGCCAATTAAAATTCATGACGAATACAGCACCATCGATTTGCCAGAAGGCTTGCCCAAAGATATTTACAAGACGCTGCAAAAC
>JBGSIY010001072.1:0-3373 GCA_041742275.1 Pirellulaceae bacterium
GGCTCGCGACGTCTCCAGCAATTTTTGCGCTGAATTATAGATGCCCAATAACGACGTCTTGGTGGCCTCGTCCAATTCCGTACTGGCCTGCACATCAGAAATCCGCTGCTTGATCTCATCCAATGTGATCGCCGGAGTCTCGTCTTGAGCCGAGAAGGTCAGTTCGGTATTCAGCTCCTGCTTAGGATTGAGCTCCTGTGCCAAAGCAGCGATTCCACACCCGGGATGGAACACAAACATCAATGAGGCGAACAAGCGCAGCACTACTGGCAAGGCTGTTCGTAACGCCGTCGGTCTCCGCGGCCATAACATGCTTCTAATCCATTCCTATTTTGATTTAGAACGAAACGCTCATTGGATTCAAACGGCTGTACATATCGTGCTTATTCTAAGAATCAGCGTGCGAGAACTTAATTGTTTCGATGTTGCCCCGTTGCAGCGGCCCCGTAATTCTAGCTCCGTCACAGTAGCCCACTGACGACCGCCGCAAGACGGCGCCATCGATGCGAGCCCCTGCCGTAACCAAAAACAGGAGCAAAATCTTCCACCGGATGGCTCATCCAAACGAATGCTCATTGGATTAAGACAGGACTCTTCGCATGCCTTGACGCTACCTGGAGGACAAATGGGCTTGGGCTGAGGTTCAATTTCATCAACAGGGCAGGGGGGAAAGCTTAATTCGGCAAACCCCCTGTGCGAAAACGCGGATCCTGCCCCAGTACGACCTGCCCCAGTACGTCCTAACATGTGCGAACTGTCGCCTCAACGCCCCTTCCATCATAACAGGTCCGGCTTCGACGACCGACCTCAATTATCGACCGATTTTGGTGCTTCAACTCGGCCCGGCTGCCGCAGAGCGTTCCCGATGTCTCCTGTTAACTTGTCCCCCAAAGACTTCCTCGCCTCGGCGGCCAGGGCCTGCAACCTTTGAACAACATCGGGGTGTTCTGACAGCACATTTCGGGACTCTTGAACATCTGATTTCAAGTGATACAAGGCCAGCTCGGCTCGAGCCTGCTGGTAGGCGACGGGGCGACCCTTCTCACCCCCCCGCTGCTCTCCCATGGTTCGATATTGATGCGGGAAAACTAACTTCCACTCTCGGTCGCGAACGGCGTGCAATTCTCCGCCAGCATAATAATAGTAAAAGGACTCGCGTGGGGTCCGCACATCCGAAGTCTCCGCAAATAACAGGGGACTTATATCAACACCATCGATCGGCAATTCAGGCAAGGAAGCGCCGATGAGCTCGCCGATCGTCGGCAACAGGTCGATCGTGGACGCCAGTTCCGAACACTCCGTGCCCGGAGGAATGCGCCCCGGCCAAGACATAATGGTGGGGACTCGCGTGCCACCCTCCCACATCGTTCCCTTCCCCTCACGCAACGGTGCGGCACTCCCCGCATGACTGCCGTAGGACAACCACGGTCCATTGTCGGAGGTAAAAATAATCAACGTGTTTTCAGCTAAACCCGCTCGCTGCACCGCGGCTACAATTTCGCCGACCGACCAATCGACCTCCATCATCACGTCACCAAACAACCCCGCGCCACTTTTACCAGCAAATTTTTCCGATACAAACAATGGCACATGCACCATCGTATGCGGAACATACAAGAAGAAAGGCTCGTCTCCACTTTCCTCAATGAACTTGACCGCCCGCTCCGTGTAGTCGGTTGTCAAACGAGACTGGACAGGGCCATCCACGTCTGGAATTAAAACTTCATTCCCCTCCAACAATGGCAGGGGTGGATAATTCTGTTTCCGTTTCGCGGCATCCGGCGGAAGATCGGCAAAATCCGGGTGCATGGGCCACATATCGTTGGAATAAGGCAACCCATAATACTGATCAAAACCATGTTGCAATGGCAAAAATTCGGGCAAGCTCCCTAAATGCCATTTGCCAAAACATGCCGTCCGGTAGTTTTTACTTCGACATAACTCAGCCAGCGTCGTCTCCTCACTCGCTAGCCCCACACGAGCTGACGGTCCCAATGCCCCGCTGATCCCCACTCGCCGATGATAGCAACCGGTCATTAGCGCCGCTCGCGATGCCGAACAGACTGCCGAGGAAACCTCAAAGTCAGTGAAGCAACGTCCGGCTCGAGCCAATTCATCCAAATGTGGAGTGGCATAACCCCTTGCCCCGAAGGGTCCGATATCTGCATAACCCAAATCGTCCATGAAAATCAACACGATATTGGGAGAACGCTCCAGAACCGCCCCGCTTGAGGACGTCACGTCTGAGGAAGACAAGCCTGACGACGCCCCGTTATGGAACGCCGCAAATGACTCGAGCCCTATCGCATTCCCCATCACCAACAAGAAAACGAAAAACCGGCTTGCTCTAAAAAACATTTTAGCAACTCCTCAAAACAGGAAATTTTCCCGATCATAAACGCCCCCGCCCCAGAATGCCACCCTGAGTTGATAACGTTTTTTGCTCAGAAAAGCCTTGATTACCCCAAGAGCAACTACCCGGCCAGAATAGCTGACGTTTCCGCACCTCCCACTCGACGGAAGGGATCCGGTAACAACCGTGAGGAGATAGGAGCAGAAGATAGGTGCCAGCCAGCATTCGCGACACCCATTATTTGCGGACAACCATAATCGGGTCTGACGGCATTCATACCCAATTTTTTGTTCCCTAAACCTTGTTGGGCGACACGGTCCCATGGGTCGACCACAAACGCATGATCCAGTGCCATGTCACGGCCAGCAAGACGGCCGTCATGCCAACATGCAAGACTTGCACGACGGGATAAATCCCCAGGTGCCCCAACACAATGCCCATTAACATCATCGCAACGACTATCGCAAAGATCCATGGTGGTTCGACGGTCCTCCAACCGGTTTTTCCCGTTGCCCAAAAGAAAAGCAAGCCGGAGTTCAACAACAGGCTCCACGAAAAACTACGATGAATTTTGTAGATGGTGGTCGCACCGATTTCTTCTCGCCATTGCTCGCGCTCAAGGCCTTGAGCCGTTTCAGCCTTCATCGCTAGTTCGTCGGTATGTTCGCGGAGTTGACTTCCGAGCAGCCCTTCCCCAAACAGACAAACGAAAAACACAAGTGAAACGACTTGCAGGCGCCTGCGGAAGACCATCGGAATCTCTTGTCGATTCTCCTTCGAACGAGAAAGCCAGATGATTGTCACCAAAACGGCAATTAGCAAAAATGCTAAAGCCATATGCAGGGTGATGATGCCGGGCTGCAGACCACTTCGCACAACAATGGCTCCCATCACCGCGTTGGCAACAACGTCGATCAAACAAAACCAGGCGAGTCCTATGACCCAAGCCTTATGCCTTTTGGCACCGAAAGAAAACAAAGCCAATAGCAACGTGGCAATCCCCAGCGGCAGCGAGGCGAG
>JBGSIY010001073.1:0-1801 GCA_041742275.1 Pirellulaceae bacterium
TCAATCGCTGGTTCCAATCCAATCAAACGAGGCAGACGCACGGTTCCTGCCCAGCCGGGAATAAGTCCCAGTTTCGTTTCTGGAAGTCCTAAGACGGTACGACGGTCGACCGTCGCGATCTGAAAATGGCAACCCAACGCCAACTCGAAACCGCCACCAACACAGGCACCATGAATCGCCGCTACGGTCAAAAACGGGAGTTCCTGGAGCCGGTTGAACAGGCGTTGGCCCCGAAAGCAAAATTCATGAATCTGTTCGTCAGGCCAATCCAAAGTTTCGACAATTGCATTCAGATCGGCACCGGCCACAAAGATTTTTTCTTTGCCCGAAATTAAGATTGCCCCGGCAACATTCGTACATTCGCCGAGAAAATCGATAGCTTGCTCAAGGTCGTTTTGCAGATTCGGATCGATAATATTAGCCGACTTGCCGGGCATGCTCAGGACGATTTGCGCAACATCCTCACGCAACCAAGTGACGGATAAATTTTCCAAGTTAAGCTCGGTGCGAAGGGTCATGAGTTTAAATTCATGTGCAAAAAGGATAATGGGCTTTTCTTTTGGGGCTTAACGGTAGTCCCCATCTGTCATAGACTGACAATAGATTCAATCATTCAACTCTTAAGGTTACAACATGACTGGCAAAAAAATAAGGTCGCAACTTTTTTTGTTCGGGCGTTCAGAGTGGCAAGATCGGATTCGTCATCGGGGGACCTCTTCGGGTCGCTGGGGAGTTTGCGGATTTGTCTTGGCCATTCTGTTGGGGGTCAATGGTTGTCAACCGGCAGGGTCCACGACGGCCGAATCGGAATCCAATGTTGCGGTAGCGGAAAAAACTACCGCTCGCGTGGACGTCGCGATTGATTTTCAAGGCCGCTCCGATAATCTCCAAACGAAAGTCGAGTTGAATGAGGAAAAAACGGCCCTTATGGCTTTGCTGCGGGCCTGCGACGGCAAAGTCGTTTATTCGGGTCAAGGCGAAACCGCTTTTGTGAAGTCGATTTTAGGCGTTGAGAACGAGGGAGCGGGGGGCGATAATTGGACGTATCGAGTCAACGGGAAATTGGGGGACCGCAGTTCGGGGTCTTTTCTGCTGGCGGATGAGGATCAAGTCCAGTGGACGCTGGGGAAATATACACCTCCCGATGCCGAAAAATAATTGATTTTCCACTAAATCCTGGGGGATAGAATCGGCGAAAGGAACCTGATCGTTTATACTGCCGTTCGAGCAGGTTCTCGTTTTGACGCCAAGGGATCCATGAGCCGAAACCACGATATTCGGAATGACGCACGCAAACGATAGTTGTGCACCACGAGGTCGGGCCCGAACTGGCAGGTGCAAACGCGTTTGCGGCAAAATTAGGGATACCTAAATGTACCTGTGTTCAAGCTCAGAGTCCCCATTTGTTGTGACAGCGCGAACCTCAGCGAACCAGACAAACGGCGTTAGCCGCATTGCCGTGGCAAAGCGGTGGTGAAGCCAAGGCTATCAGCCATCGATTGATCGAGACGTGATTAGCTAGGAATAAGACGACTCAAACAATATTAGAAAAACCATTAGGCGGCTTGGTGCCAACGTAGAGGTACGATCGGCACGCCGTTAATGGGGACATCGATTGATTGAATCCAAGAAAGTTAATGGGAATGTTTGAAACAAAAAACAATACGAAGTTTCGGTTGACAAATGCAGGCTTGATTCTGTTTACCGCCATGGTGATCGGAACGGTCGCGAGCCGATTTTTGATCGAAATTCCTAATTTCAAGCCGGTGGCGGCATTGGCGATGTTGTCCGGCCTACTGTT
>JBGSIY010001074.1:0-2766 GCA_041742275.1 Pirellulaceae bacterium
CTGATGGGAATGCGTTCAGTCAGTTCACAGTGACGGAACCAGTGCAGATCGAAGACCGACTGCCGATCCGCATTGAATTGCAAGGTGGTGGTACGCCTGACCCAGGGAATCCGAACCCAGGGGGGGGGATTTCGATTCCACCCGACCAATCCGGACAGTTAACGGTAACGGCACGAACTTTGACTCCTTCCATTCCCGCAGATGGTCAATCGCGGGCTCGGGTGGAATTTGATGTTACCAACCGCAGTGCCACACCGATTAGAAATGTCAAGATTGTGATGTTGGTACCACCGGGAACACAAATTGTTGGTTTTGATTCGAGTCGCGCAGAATTGCAGGTCGAAGGCGTCAGTGCGGATGGAAGCCAAATTATCCTGCAAACGCGCCAACTTTTACGCGCCAACGAATCACTCCCCTTTGCGGCCGATTTTGTTGGCGTTCGCCCAGGCCAAATGACTTTTGAAGTTCAGGCAACAAGTATCGATGTCTTGGGAACGCAACGAGGCAGTTCGATTATCAACGTGTCACAATAAACTGAAAAACAAGAGTTCCCGAAACACGAACGAAACCATCTCCGCGCGTCAGCGAGTGTAGATTCTGGGAGTCTAACTAGCGTACGACTTCATGATATTTTCGAAACAGACCAAGAACATCAACAGACCGCTGGGGGAGTGTGGGTCCCCATTACAAGTCCGTAGACGGAAATTCCAGTCCTAACACAGTTGTTGCGTTTCAGAACGAACCGGGCCGTTTCGTCTGTCATTACCACGGTTGTAATTGCACCAAGCTAGGGTTTGTCCAACGTCATCCAATTGATTGCACAACACGGAAACACGGAAACTCCGGCCTCGTTGGGATAGCAGATTTTCTTACTAGCAATTTGGTCGAAGACGCATGAGCGGAAATGTAGACTTAGATCTCGCTATGTGGAGATTTTATGTTACTTTCCCTTTAGTTCCCCAATGAGCCGAATGTCTGTCGCACGGCAATGCAAAACATATCGCCAGTGAATCAACATCTAGTTAAGACTGGCCACAAAATTTGAGAAAAATACGCCCGAGAGGACTCGAACCTCCGACCTACGGTTTAGGAAACCGTTGCTCTATCCACTGAGCTACGAGCGTTTGTGATTTGTTTAAATTATGTTTGAGTGTTGTTTAATTTGGATGCGTTGAAGTTCTATCGATGAACTTCTGTTGCCCGGGGACATGCTTCGGACGATTCGGTCTTTTTGTGCTGCTGAGTTGTTTTTGTTTTGCAGGTTTGAGCTGTAATCACTTTCAAATTTTCCGATGCAGTTGTCATGGTCGCTGACGCCATTAGTTTAAATGAAAAGTGTTGCGGCACTAGGCTCTTGCTCCCACGATTTCGAGACAGACCGTTGATCCGAATTTGCATTTTAGCGAATCATAGTCGGTAGAGCCATATCTGGACTTTGGAGTCGGAATCGAATGGAAACCATTACAGAAGCGGTATTAATCGCTTGATGTATTGGCCCTCCAAAAGCCTCAAGCTAGGTCGCAAAACAATTTCCCATTTGGTTCCAGTTGCGGGCGTGTCCGGTTCCATCCCCGGTTTTTTGGTTGGTGCAAAGCCAGCGAGTGCCCTTGGAGGCGACGTTACTAAATTGGGAATGGCCAACGCATGAGGAGCGAGATACTGGATTGCGACAGGAAGTCGATCCCGGGATCGCTGGAGTCTCTTGACTAGTTTTACTTGGCGACCATTAGAATTCAAAATTTGGTTTGTGCGGTGAGAGCCGCTGCGTTGAGAAGGCCACTGGATTTGCTTAAGAATGACGCTTTTTTGGGGCTCGGCGCGGCAAAAAAAACTGCCGAGTGAACAGAGTCGCTCGGCAGTCTCGAAGAAGTTGAATCCGAATTCGAATTCAATTTTTTTTAAAACAGATCATTTTAGCGTTTAAAATCATCTGACGCTTGACCAGGCACTTTGGCGGTGTTGGTCGGAACGATGTTATCCCCGTAGTATTTCGTGGAGCCTTCGGCGACTTCGTGAACTTCGTTATCATTTCCGGACAGTTGAGCGCGGAAGCGATGGACGCCGGCTGACAGGGCTTGAGCTGTGATCTGCACGACCATTTCCTCACCCGGTTCGATGACTTCGATTGGTGAAAAGAGGACTTGGCCCGGAACGACTTGGTTTGTCCAACCCGTTGCAGAAGTCGGCTCGATGCCTTCGGAATATTGCATCACTAGGTTTAAGCCTTTGGCGGCTCGACTGCCTCGGTTTTTCACGCGAACGACATATTCGTGTTTTTGTCCGGTAGGTAAAGGACCTTTGGGATCTTCCACCCGCAAGATGAGGTCGGCAACCGTTTCCACGCGAGTAACACAAGAAGCAATCGCTGCGATGTCACTCGAGCCACGTGCACCTAGTTCTAAATTCATTTGGCCTTCGCCGTTCAGTTGGCAGGAAACGCGATAAGTTCGTGTGTCGCCGACATCGAGTGTGCCGATGGTCCAACGCATGGCATTGTCAATGACTTCGGCTCCGTCGATTCCCTCGATGTATTGAACACCCGGTGGGAGGGCCAGTGCGGCTGAGACATCACGAGCAATAGCATCACCCGTGTTCACGACATTGATGTCAAATTGACCGACCGATCCCGAAAACTTCAGCGGTGGGCCCACAAGGGAGATTTCCAGAGCAGGTCTTCGGACAATGATTGACCGAGTGGAGTTGGTTTGCAAGTCACCTAAACCAGCGGCAGTAGTCGTCAAGTCGAGTTGGCCGGCGGCGCGGGCC
>JBGSIY010001075.1:0-6242 GCA_041742275.1 Pirellulaceae bacterium
GAGTCGCGATCTCGCGAATGCGGCTCATTTCCCGGCCATCGATATCAGTGCTAGTGCCAGCCGGTTGTTTATGGAACTGGTATCGCCACAACACAAGGCCGCCGCACATGCCGTGCGTCAGATTCTTTCTATTTACCGCGAGGTTTTGGATCTGTTACAAGTAGGCGCCTATCAAAAAGGTTCCATGCCTGCGACAGACTTAGCCATTGAGCTCTACCCCCAGATTCAACGATTCCTACAACAGGAAATGGGGACGGCCGTCAGCATCACTGAATGCCAGCATGCACTGTTGGCCGTTACGGAACGCTGGGTAAACCGTAAAAGAAACTTCTAGCTTTTCACAGGAAAAAATCGCCGAATTGCCCTAGTCGGAAATGGAGGATTCTGTCATGAGTACCCTTGGTCGCATTCGTCGATTCGAACGATTGCGTTTAATCGACGTGCGAAAGCAGGACGAACTTGGCGGAAAGATGGCGGTAGGTTCGCAACGAATCGCTGAGCTTCATTTCCAAATTTCGCAATTAGAACGAGAACGCAACACGGCCATGGCTGAAGAGTTGTCGGTCAACCCGGCGGGACGAATTCAGCTACAAATTTGGCTCGAGCATTCCCATTCGCAAACCCAGTCGCTGCAATCGACATTGGTTGAGCAACAGCAGCAGTGGAATGAATGGAAACGCCAATGGCAGCAGCAATCGATGCGAGTGAAAGCCTGGGACCGCTTGCTGGTCCGTTTGCAACAACGTTTAACACATCAAGATCAACAACGGGAAATGCAACAGGCTGATGAAATGGCAACGCAGACCGCGTATCGCCGTTCCGGAAATTGAGCCAAGCGTTGATTGCGACTGCGGCATGAGGTGTGACCATGAGATTGGGATGACTCTCAGACATCCAGTGTCTGGAGTTGGTTGTATGAATCGAATTGTGAAAGTTGATCCATGAAATCGATGATCAAAGTAATTGGCCTGGGCATTATTCTTTTTGGCCTTTCGGCTTCTGCCAGTTACTTTTTATTGACTCCCAAACAAACAGAAGAGGAGTTGGTGGGAGATGTTCTGGCCGACGACTCGCAGCCCAAATCACCTGGAGAGTTGGCCGAAGGCGTTTTTCAACAACCCCCGGTAAAAGCTGCCGAAGAGGGTGTCAATCAAGAGCAGTTGCCCGTCGCTATTCGTCCGGAATCGGGTACATCTTTCGATATAGTCACTCAGTTGAGTAACTCCATTCGAGAGAAAGAAAAGTTCTTGAAGCGTCGTGAAGAGGACATCAATAAAGACGAATCGCGAATAAAAATGATGTTTGACGATTTAAAGCGAGAGCAATCAGAGCTGCAAAGCTTTGCGGCTGAGGTCGATCAAAAGACTCAGTTTGCGCGAGAGTTGTTAGAAAAACTCAAGCAAGAGCGTGCTCTTCTCGCGAACGAAAAGGCCGAGGTTTCCAAACTGCAGAAATCCACATCACAAGCTGCATCCACTCAAGACGTCGAGGCTGCCCAGCGAGTAAAAAAAGTACAAGGATGGTTTCAAGATATGGAAGCGGATGTGGCGGCGAAGTATGTCAAAACCATGGCCGATGGAGGCGAGCTCAAAAGTGTTTCGGCTGTCTTGCAAGGTATGGATCAGCGTAAGGCGGCCGAGATTTTGACGGCACTTGGGGATGAGGTTTTGGCGCGGCAGATTTTGGATTTAACGATCAAAGGCAATAATTGAGCTGGGCTTCTCGGTGGCGGGTCACGTGTTTGATTTTGTGAGTCAACGGTCGGAATCCGCTGAATCACTTTGGAGCGGAGCAAAAAACTTAAATGGAATTTAACGACGTTGTTTATATCGGGCGCAATCTTTTATTTACGTCACTCTTATTAGTGGCTCCTGTCGTGATCGTGAGTTTAATTGTGGGCTTGCTGATCAGTATTGGTCAGACCATTACGAGTATTCAAGAGCAGACCATGACGTTTGCGCCGAAAATTGTCGCGGTGGTTGTTGTTTTACTTGTCGGCCTGCCCTGGTATCTGCAGACCATGCAGACATTTACCATCGACCTATTCAGCTTCATGTCAAAAGTAATTAAATAGCTGATTGAGGAAAGGAGTTCTAGTTTGAGATGAGCATATCATTACATGATGTCGTTAATTTCATGCTCATTCTGACTCGCGTCACAACTCTCGTTGCTTTTTTTCCTTTATTTGGACGGCGGCAAGTTCCGGTGTCGGTCAAAACGGCCTTCGCCTTCGCCCTGAGCCTATTCTGGCTTTCAACCATGCAGACAAAAGTCATTAGCCCGGACTTAGATGTCTACCATATTTCGTCCGTGATGGCGGTAATTTTAGTAGCCAAGGAGGTTGGCATCGGTTTGTTGTTGGCCATCACATTGGGATTTATGATCGTCCCGGCCAAGATTGCGGGGCAGTATGTTGGACAAGAGTTAGGACTCTCGATGGCGGCGGTCTCCGACCCGAGCAGTCCGGATTCCTCGGGTGAGGTGGGGCAACTGTTTGAAACATTGGCCATTTTACTTTTCTTTGGTCTGAATTTACATCACTTTGTGATTTTGTTGTTGGATGTTACTTTCGATCAATTGAATGGGAAAATCGACCTATTACGGCTGCCAACTGAAAAATTGGTAGTGATGACGCAAGAATTGGAAGACTATGGATTGCTGATCGCGGCCCCCTTGGGAATCACTTTATTTTTGCTCAATTTGGGTTTGGTCTATTTGAACAAGGCGGCACCATCGATGAACCTATTTTCCGTGGGCATGGCATTGAGAGGAAGCGTGGGACTGGGGTGCCTGATGTTGTTCATGCCTTTTGTGATTCATGCGATGAGTTTGTATTTTTATCGAGTAGAAAAAGATATTGAAGGCGTTTTTGCCATGTTTCAATATTACTGAAATTCGGTTTCCCGGCACATAAACTGTGGAGGAGGGCTCTGACGAGGGATGAGTGATGATCGCGACCAAAAAACAGAAGCCCCAACACCGCGCCGAATTCAAAAAGCGTTTGAGGAAGGGCAAATTGGATTCAGCTCAGATTTGATGGGTGGTCTGATTTTGTTGATTGGGGTCGCGTATTTTTGGGTCTTCGGTAGTGTCTTTTTTGACGCCCTGAAAAACGTGTTGCGTCTTCGGTTGCTGAATTTCGAAGAACTTATTCATTATCCCGATCGCCTGCCAGAAGCCGTCGTGCTCGCCTTTGCATCCGTTGTCGGCATCATCTTGGGGTTATTGGCTCCTCTCTTTTGTGTCGCTCTCTTGTCGGGGGGGTTGCAGACGAATTTTAATATCACCTTCAAACCTTTGGAAATGAAGCTGGATCGTTTCAATCCCATCACGGGATGGAAGAAGGTGTTTTCACTGCGAGCCGTCGTTCGCGGAATCACGGCTATTGTGAAAACGGCGGTCGTGGGCGGCGTTTGCTTTTGGTTGATTCAATCGCAAGTGCACGATATTTCAGCAAGTGGAATGGGCACTTTGGCAGCGGCCGTTTCGTTGACAACTCAGCTGGCGTTGTCCATCTCGATGACGATCGCTGCGTTAATGGTGATCGTGGGGGTTGCGGATTTGGCGTTCCAGAAATGGAAGCAGAACCAAGATTTAAGGATGAGCATGAAAGATATCCGCGATGAGCATCGAGATGATCAAGGTGATCCGCTGCTCAAGGCACGGATGCGGCGATTGCAAGCCGAAATGGCTCAACGCTCGATTGCCAAAGAGGTCCCAGAGGCGACGGTTGTAATCACAAACCCCACGCACTATGCCGTGGCTCTAAAATTTGATCGCAATCAGAACCCGGTTCCCATCGTCGTGGCCAAAGGCGCAGACCATTTGGCCAAAAAGATCATTGAGTTGGCTCGCGAAAACAAGGTTCCCGTTGTGGAGAGGAAACCTGTGGCTCGGTACCTCTACCATAAAGTTCCGGTTGGTAAGTCGATTCCGTTTGAAATGTATCAAGCCGTGGCGGAGATCATTAACTTTATCAATCGCCTTCGCAACGCGGCTTAACAGCGGGTTAATTCTAAATCGAGATAAGAACATCGCTAGGTAGATCAGACTAACTAACGAACGATGTTAGTCAGTTCTTGGAGAACGTTGTCGGTCACGGTCACGGACCGAGCGTTTGCGGAGAATCCACGCTGGGCAACAATCAATTGTGTGAACTCAAACGCGACATCCACGTTCGATTGTTCGAGATTGCCGCTAATCACTTCGCCGCGTCCGTTCATTTGCCCCGCACCGCTCTGGGGAAGCCCGCTGGCAATTGAGGCAGCAAAATAGTTGTTGCCTTCACTGGTGAGACCTTGTGGATTCCGGAAACTAGTGATGGCGAGTTGAGCCACGGCAATTCGCTGCCCATTAGTGGCAATGGCCTCTAGGACTCCGCTGCCCGTGACACTCAACTGCTGGAGCGTGCCTGTAGGATATCCGTCTTGGTCGAAGAACGCACCAAAGTTAGCCGCATGGTGACTCATTTTGCTGAAGTCCAGATCGACTGTTTGATTTCCATTTATGTCGTCAAAGTTCAGGGTGATCGCGGCGTCGCCCGTCCCCATACCGTTGATTTGTCGAAAGGTTCCGTCGACATTGAACTCAATTCCAGAAACAACGTCGTCGACCATCGTGCCATTGGCTGTGGTCATCGAGAAATGGGCGTCCCATTGATCGGTCGAGACTTTTGTAAACTCGGCAGTGAGCGTTTGAGCTTGTCCACGTGAGTCGTAAATCTGAATCGTAGTGAAAACTTGATCGCCGTTTTTGCCAGGAGTTGTCGTTGATAATGTGTTGTTTGAAAAATCGATGGCCCCGGTATTGCCTGGGTCGTTGGAAAGTAAGACTTCCAACGAGGACTCGCCGGTATCAGCAGCCGTTAACACTAAATTTCCTTGAGTATCCAGGCTGGCCGTTGCCAAATTCAACTGGCTGTTAACGGCGTCGACGAGGTCACCCAAAGTCGTCGATCCATCAACATTGAGTGACAAATTGAAGGGCGTTCCATCGACGTCCGTTCCGCTGAGAATGATAGAGTCGCCCCCGATATAATCGGCTGTGGAGGAGTCCAGATCATTTAGCAATGTCGTGGAGGCAGCAGGCACGCCGCCGACTTGAAATGGGTTTTCCGATGTGAGCACATGAGCTCGTGGCGGCACAGCGCTGGCCGGTAGATTCCCAGTAAATTCAGCAGAGGTCGTCGCAGATGCCGGTAAAGTGCTGCCCAAAGGTACAAAAATTCCTTCTTGACCTGGTGTTTGAAAACCAATCGAATCCGCAGTGGGTTCGCCTAAACTTCCCGAACGCACAACCAAGCTGCCAACGGCGGGCGACACCAAATAACCAGCGCTGTTAATTGAGAATGATCCATCACGAGTAAAATATTGATTGCTGCCGTCAGTAACTGTAAAGAACCCCTCACCCAATATGGAAAAGTCCAGAGCTCGACCCGTTGTTTGCAAAACGCCTTGGTTGCCATTGCGCGTGATCTGAGTCACTTTCACACCATTACCGATTTGATTCGGGTTTCTTCCGCCGACACGAGTGGCTGCCGAAGAACCTGTCGCCTGGTTCACATCCGTTGAAATTAAATCGGCAAAGTGAATCTGTTGCGATTTGTAGCCAACCGTGTTCAAATTGGCCAAGTTGTTGGCGACCACATCCAGTTTGCGTTGATGTGCCAACAAACCTGAGACACTGGTATACAAAGATGAAGACATAACAAACTCCAAACTGAGCTATAAGGACACTGAACTGGCGATCTAATTCCGAAATCGGACAGGCAACACAATCTTTCGCGTCAACCGACTTTAAGCGGTAATCGACGAAATCATTTCGATGGGGACAGGATTTCCGTTGATGGAGGCAATCAAAGAACCTTGTGCGATTGCGACTTCTTCAACCATCCCTGTTTCAATCTCGCCGGATACCGTGTCCTGATATGTGACATTTTTTCCAACGAGATCGACACCTTGAGAGATTTCTTGCAGCTTGAGCATCTGCTCGAAACCGGAATTCAATTTGTTAATGCTCTCCAACATTGAGAATTGGCTTAACTGACTTATAAATGCGTCTTGATCGACGGGACTGGTCGGATCTTGATACCTCAATTGAGTCGTCAAAAGAGTTAAAAAGTCGGTTTGGCTGACTTGTGAACTTGCACCCACTGACGACATGAGATTCTCCTTAGTCGAAAATCGCTAAACTTTTAAATTCAATTTTCCGGTTGATGAAAACGAGCCTGACAAGTCTCCCTG
>JBGSIY010001076.1:0-7527 GCA_041742275.1 Pirellulaceae bacterium
AAAATGGCTCCAGCACACATCACACAGGGCTCCAATGTCACAAACAGCGTGCAATGTTCCAGTCGCCAATCGTCGACCACCTGAGTTGCCTGGGTAATGGCCAAGATTTCGGCATGGGCCGTGGGGTCCTTCAATTGTTCACGCTGGTTGTGGGCCGCCGCGATGATTCGTGAACCAAGGACAATCACTGCCCCGACCGGCACTTCATCCTCACTTTGGGCCGCCAAGGCCTGTTGGAACGCCTGTCGCATATAATGCGAATCGCTCATGGGGTCGAGCTCGTCGAAGTCCGCCGTATAGATCATTTGCCCGTTTCACTTTCCGATTTGGCTTTGAGCGTCCGCAGTACAATATTCCGGATCCCCGCCTGGGTTTGAAATGTACAAATTCCTAACGGACGACACAAACGCACCTCATTTCGCACAGCGATCTCGCGGCCTGTGATGTCAGCATCGACAACTTGCTCTCCATCAATCCAGCACTGTATTCGAGCCGCTTCCACTCGGACCTTAATACGATACCACTTTTGATTTTCAAAACGGTGTTGCGAACTGGTTTCATTGCGTGAGGCATCCAGATCATCCAGGTTAGACAAGCCGACCACTGTACCCGCCCAACCGCCGACGACCAACGAGCAATGGGAATCATTAACCGGAAATGTCAAACAACAAAAAAAATCGATTCCTTCTTCACGGCGGGCTTCCAGTTCAATCTCATAATTGTTTTGTGGCAAGTTCTCTTCGTCGAACACAACTCCAGTCAGCGGATCGCCAACGCCTAAAACCATATTGCCGTCGCGAACCTCGACTTTGCCGTCCCCGCCAAATTTCACTTGACTCCATTTGCCCAGTTTCTGTCCATCAAATAGGGATTGCTCTTGTTCACTGGGGCCACCTTGCTTATCAGGGCCATCTTGTTTCTTAGGGCTTTCTTGAGTCTGCGACTCTTGTTCGGCCGACTGACCCTGAGCAGGTTTTACAACTGAACCGGGAGTCAAATGAGTTGTCAAATTCTGAGTTGAACTGCTATCACTCGTTAGGCGACAGTACCCAATCCTTGCGTGAGATGCCTTTTGTTCTTCCGCGCCGGCCCTTTCCGTTCGCTCGCTGCAATACCAACAGGAACCTAATAGCAATGCCAACCCACTACAAACGGGGTAACGAAATGACCAATAGTTCATAAAACAACTCGTTTCATTCGATTCGAATAATGGAAATTAAAATCCCTGGGCAAATACTCGATCCCTAAGACAATCTGATAGCATCTGCGACTACTCTAAAAACGCTGCCGTACCAACGTCATTGTAAAAAATTGCCTCTTGGCCAAAACGGCATGGTTAATGGGTCTTTTGTCGTCCGAGGCTATTTTACCACTTTCAGCGCATAAAAAAACCTTTGGAACAAGTCCCAAAGGTTAAAGATTAATAGGGATCATTTTTTGCGAAGGTTATTTCGAGAGGAATTTCAGCCAGCCTCGCTTTTCTTTCTTCTCGACATCTGCGTCATGAGATTCGATCACGTTAGGCTTGCACAGTTTTTCGGCCAGATCATTGATCGAAGTTGTGATCGCTGCCTTCGGGGCACTGGTGATCAACGGAACACCATTATTTCGGCACTCGGCAATCACACTGTAGTTGTTAGGGATTTTCCAGAAGATCTCGCGATTGATCGTTTCTTCAGCGTTTGCGTAACTGATGTGTGATTTATCCAGTCCCGCTCGGTTGACAACGATACGCACTCGATCGCTGACTCCTGCATGATTTTCCAACGATGTCAGAATGCGAACGATGTTGCGTAGGCAGGGCAGGTCCAGTTGAGTCAGCATCAGGATGTGCTCGGACATCTGCATCGCTACCATGTCTAGTCGATTGAATGACTTGGACAGGTCGATAACCAAATGCGAGAACGAGGCCTTCAACAGTCCCATCACCTTGCGAAACTCTTCCGTGGAAATCGACTCCATGTCTTCCAAGTGAATCGGACGCGGCAACAGGTAAACGCCGAGCTCATGTTTCGTCAATGACTTACGCAACATCGCCAAATCGAGACGAGAAATATTTTGAGCTACGTCCAGCAATGTATAGTCGGGAATGGTATCGAGAAAGACGTCGGCATCCCCTAATGACAGGTCTAAATCAATCAAGACCACGCTATTGGATGGATCGCGGGCGATGGCACAGGCCAGATTGACAGCAACAGAAGTACAACCCACTCCACCGGAGGCGCCCGATATCGAAATGATCGAGCCCGACTTGGATCTTGTTACCCCTGCGGAAGACTGCGTGACTCTTTCCAGAGCCGTCATCAATTCATCTACTTGGATAGGTGAATTCAAAAACTCACCAGCTCCCGAACGCATGGCTCTGAGAATCAAGTGACCATCCGTCCTCGAACTCACACCAATCACGCCACAATTGGGATTGGCTCCTTTGACGTTGACAATCAATTGCAACGCCTTATTTTCGTCGCCATCCAAATCGATGATGACCGCATCCGGAGCCGTCTGTTCGACGATCTCCATAAAAAATTCGTATCGCGAGGAATCCGCCTCAAGCCAGATCCGGTCCATTCCGACGAGATACTTTTTGAGATTTTCGCGACTCTTTTCATTGGGGTCGCAAATCGAAATCCGAATTGTGTCGGCCATTAACTTATCCTAATCTCATTTGCGTTGATAATTGCTCGGCCTACTGCCACGTTTTGCCGAATGGCGAATCCCGCGACCGTTGCCAAAACGACTCGGCAACCGCGTCAGCCAACCAAAACCCAACTCTCTACCGACGCATACCGTCATTCTTTTGACTCACGCGACTGCTGGTTGCTGCCGGTGTCGGATAACCATTGTTCGTTGTATGCGTGCGGCGTTCGTTAACTCCACCGGGCTGGAAATAGCTGGCGTCCGGTGACGCGGAGGGCGAATTTTGAAAATCACCTTCGGCTGGATAAGCAGGAACCAAGCTGTTGGGAGCTGCTGGATACTCGAACTGATTCGCTGGGGCCTGAGTCGGATCTACAGGCAATCCTCCGAACGGTTGAGGTGCCACGATCGTATTCCGAGTCGCTTGGTAGGCATTCGCACCGGCAAACGGCGAATCGCTGCCACAATCACCATTCGGACAAACGGGGACCTCAATGTGCCCATTAAAGAATAGCTCACGATTTGAAGGATAGGTGGATTGGCGCCCCGGCATCATCGCATCGGGTAAACTGCCGGCATCGATCGAATTGACAAAACGAGGAGTCATGACAAACACCAATTCGGTTTCGTTCTCTTCCGAACGTGTATTTCGGAATAGTGAGCCCCAACCGGCCTTGTTCATAATTCCCGGAGCGCCTTTGACTTCAGCTTCCACCTTTTCACGATAATCGCCCGCCAAGGCCAGTGTTTGTCCCGATCGCATTGGCACACCCGTGTTGACTCGGCGAACACGGAAACCAGGAACACCGGTCCCTGCACTCAGGTCGTTGGCAACCTCCGAAATTTCTGCGCGAATTTCCAGGGTCAACTCTCCCTCACCGTGGACAATGGGAACCAAGTCGAGTTTGGTGCCAAAGGGGCGAAATTGAATCGAATTGTTGCCAAACCCGCTGTTGACTTGGAAGGGAATTTCCCCTCCCGACAGGAACTCAGCTGGACGTCCGTTTTGAGTCGTTAACGTTGGCTGGGCCATCAGCTTTGCCAAATTTCGTTGTTCGAGAAGATTGATAAACAGGTTCAAACTCGTAGCATCGTCTACAATGCCGACACTGGCGTTGGCACTATTGTTAGTGGTGTCGGTCAGCGACTGCAACACATCGGCAAAACCAGAAACAATGTTGACGTTTCTGCCAGCCACCGACCAGTCAACACCCATGTTTCGCAGTTTGGTCCGCGAGACTTCATAAATGCGAACCTCGGTCGCGACCACTTGAGAACCGTCTACTTGCAACCGGTTAATCACGTTCATGGGGATGAAATCTTTAGCGACGGCGAGCACCATGTCGACATCGTCAGCACGAGAGACCGTGCCACCCAACAAGACGCCCTGTTGCAACGGATAGACGCGAATGTGCGAAGCGGGAAAATGGCGTTTGAGGGCCAGTTCCAACTTGCGGATGTCCATGGTCACGTTAACGGTAATGATCCTCACCGCTTCATTGACATCCGCGATTCTCAGCGTGGCAATCCCAGGCTTCAAGGCAGCAATCACAAATTCATTGTCCGCAACCGGTGTCACACGCAACACCTCAGTGTTATCGAGGAAGACATGGGGGACCTTGAAGTCGAACCGAATGCTGCGACTCGTTCCGGTGGCGAGGTCAATTTGTTCACCCGCTGGCTCCACAGCGAATCCAGCAGTCGAGAAGCGATCTTCTCCACCTTGAATCGCCGCGGCAAGTTCCGCCTTCGGCCACAACAAAAAGCACAAGCCCATGCCAACCAAAGTTGGCAGTAAAAAACGCGTACTCATCCCTGATTTCCTTCGCGTAATGGTCCGGACTTATTTCCGAACGGCTCTCATTAAAGTTTTCGATTGTAAAATCAGTTGATCCCTCGTTGATCTTACACTCGTCGAAATTCAAAACTGAATTTCTATTCTCAATCATCTGCCGTATTACGTCGTGATTTGATGTTGTCGCAGCACTAACGTTTTATACAACTAAGTGTTTTCTTTCATTCATGTGTTCGTCTTCAGTCTAGAATCCCGAGTTCACGGGTAACGAATCGGATTCCGGCAAATTCTCACCATTCAGTTCGTCGTATCGATCTGCATTGGGATTGAAGTCCGAAGGCGTCTTGGTTTTGGGCCGATCGTTTTGTTCCGACTCGGGGTCAACCAAAGTGCCGTCTTTGCGAAATTTATATTTCGTATTATTCATTCCGTCCCAAACGGTCATGACAAAAGGACGTTCTTCAGCGGGTGCAAATACGTCTGCCATGATTTTGGGCATCAAGTCTTCTTGGACTGGGGCAGGAGCCCAATTCGCTTCTTGAGAATTGGAGGTTTGACTCTCTTCTTGGTTACCGAACAAAAAAGAGGGCAGGGGCTCTCCCTCTTCGGCAATTTCATTCTCATCGTCATCCGAGCTGATTTGGCCGCGATAGACTAACTTCAGAAACGCTACCTTTTGAACCAGAGCGATTTGTTCGGCTTGTTTCTCATTCACCACGACGGTGACGATCGAGTTCGCTTTGGCACCCACAGCTTCTCGGGGGCCATCGGCGGTAGTTGTTTCGTTAACCGAATATACTTGAATGTTCTTTTGGAAGGTGGAAGAAATCGTGGATGTATTCATCCCTTCCTTTTTGCTGAAGATGCCGATCAAGTCGACGCGATCGCCTGGTTTTAACAATCCATTTAATGTGTCATCCGCACCCACCTTGATCGAAATCAATCGCTGGCCTCGTTTAATGGCAATCACACCACTTTTAGATTTGTCGACGATATCCGACAAAAATATCGGAGCGCCCTTGGGAATTCCCCGAATGGGTACCATATTGGCGAGTTGATCGAGCGAGCGAGCGGCATTTTCGGGAATGATGTTAACAGGCCATTCTTCCACGCTGATCATGTCTTCTGTGAGTTCAGCATTGATGTCGATGAACTTTTGCGCAACCAAAATGGGGCTAGTTCGAATTTCTCCACCTTTGCCTCCACTACGTCCCATCACCTGACTGATGCCAATCGCGGCAACCAACCCGAATCCCAGAGAGACGAACATTAGAATTAACGATTTTGATTTCATAATTGAAATTTCCAGTTCTCATTTCTCGGAGGATTGGTCAAACCGCTTAAAATTTATTTAAAGCCGTGATAACCCCACCCAATGAGTCAATTAATGGGCATGCGAAACGTGAAGAATGTTCAGCTAAGTAATGTTTCGGACGGTCTGATTGCCACCACGAGTATTCCTGGGACTCTAGGAATAATGCAAACAATCCACACAAACCGCAACAACGTTAGGCTTTAACCCTTTCGCCCCCCGGAAACGCACCCAGTGGCCAAAACAGACAGCCCAACCAGCAAGGTTTATCACGCCAAAAAGGCAACCCCATCGCTCGGGTTGCCCTGATGCCTGCTATCGCGGGAAGAGGATCTGATTAGATCAGCATTCCCATCCAGGCAAAATATCCTACCGTGCCGATCGCGATCGGAATCCCATAAGGCAATAGTCGCATTGAACTTTTTCGCTCGGCAGCAATGGTGGCAAGTGTCTCGGGATTCTTCACGGTCATAATTTCATTAAAGATGAAAAAGAATTGATCCCAATGCTTTCGCCCTTGCTTCGCCCATAAAATCATACCGACCGACAACAGCGCCCCCACGATGGCGGAGACACAAAAGGCATAAAAGGTATCAGTGCAATAGATCCAAGCCCCAATTCCCGCCATCATTTTCACGTCGCCGGCTCCCATGCCTCCAATGGAATAGGCTGGCAAAAGGGTCGCTAAACCGACGGCCGTACCTGCCAGGGACCAGCCCAATCCCACATACCAGCCTTCGCCCGTCAATTGATAGGCGATCATGCTGTAAATCCAACCCGCAATAATCATCGGGTAAGTAATCTTGTTGGGAACGCGTAGTTCCTTCCCATCGATGTAAGCCGCCACAATGACAAACGCGGTAACGAACCAGTAGGGCCAATTGTCAACGATGCCGTTCATTAGGGCAGACATAGTGTTTTCTCTCTATTGCTATTCGGACCTGATACTCGCTGTTCCTCGACTCCACCGCATTAGAAAATTGCTTCAGAATCGCAACGTCAAAACGTAGCTCAAGAATGCGCTCATGATGCCGAAAAAACATAAAACGAACTGAAAAGTTTGCTCAATCGAGTCAATAGGCAGTGTTTGCCAAAACATGATAGATCCCCCAAGATACAAAATTGTCCGGAGCGTTAAATTTTCCGCATGGAATACAACAAAGCTCGCCTCGTATGAAACCATCGCGAGGCGAGCTGTTGTTTATCTTCGAACGGTTCTTCCCTAGATCCAGGGAGATCGCGATACTAGTTACCCAAAGCTGTGGCAGCTTCGTTGAACTTGGCTGTCGCGTTGGTTCCGATCGATTGAATCGCTGTCAAGCAGACGATAACAATCAGGGCCAACATGATGGCGTATTCAACTGCTGTTGGGCCATCTTCTGATTTCAGGAAACGTTGTACTTTCGATGCAAAATTCTTCATAGTATTCCTCCGACGGAAAAAGAGTTCGAATCCACACGAATTCGAATAAACCAAACGAGCGCCTTAAGTCATCCAATAAATCAATCTGCGACAGACTTAAAGCAGCCTAAACAAAACCCCTCTTGACTGCCCGCGTGGGCTTTCCTTGCGGAAGCTCACGTTCCCAATCAAGATTGATAATCGCAGATCACAATTCCAAGTCAGCCCGTTATCGAGTCCGACTAAGCGAAACCATTTAAATTTGATTCCACTGAAACTTATGTTCCGATTAGCGATTGTCAAACTGTTCTGGTTAAATAGTTTGTTTTTTTTAGTTAAACCTTGCCGAGCCCTGCGCTTTTGCACTGATTTGAATTTTTTA
>JBGSIY010001077.1:0-3492 GCA_041742275.1 Pirellulaceae bacterium
GAAGGGGAGGGCGGAGGTGCCATAGGCCCAGGAAATGAAGGTGAATTGGGAAATTGACTCATGAGCGTTTCTCCGAGTTCGTATCCTTTTGATCAAAAACGCAAATCAACTTGCCCATCGCAAACCGTTATGCTCGTTAACCATTCTACTCGTGCAAGGTGTCGGTGGGTGAATTCAAAAAATTTCACAACCGTCCACGCCCCGTTCAACCGCAAGGCACTAGTACCGGTTGTGCATTCACTCGTTCCCTGACCGAGGCTATCGCGTTTCGCAAGATTCGCATTATTCGCAATATCGCGGCAAAAAACGATTCGGAACCCTAACGGCAACCAATGTTCTCATTTTCATTTGCGAGGCAACGGCACCGAATACCCATTACACCGGATTTACTTTCGCCTGCAATCTAACCATCCGGGCCCCCGTGCTTTATCCGGTTGGCAAGACATTTGGATTGTGTCTGTGAGTCCATCGCGTGCGCAACGGCCCCGTATGTACCTTGTTTGAATCAACAAATCAAAGCGCAAAAATCAATTGGTTTATTCGGTTGCCGCAACGGAAGGCAAGCCCTATAGCATCCGATGTTTCCATGAACATCGGATGCCTGGTTTGAGCAACAGAGCTTCGAACGGGAGTCGCATTCGCCCCAACTTCGTTGCGGACCAACTTCGTTTATCCGGCTTTGGGGGAAATCATGCATGTCATTCGTTTGGCCTGTTGTGATGGCGGGCTTTCCAGCTTGCCGACTTCCAACAGACGTTCGATGATTTGCTCCATGACTTTGCGCCCCTCTTCGATATGGGCCAATTCCCGACCGCGAAACATGACCGTGACCAGTACTTTGTCTTTCTGTAACAAAAACGCCGTCGCCTGCTTGACCTTGAAGTCAATATCATGCTGCCCCGTTTTGGGACGAAGGCGTATTTCTTTTAGTTTGGTTGTATGCGATTTATTTTTGTGGGACCGTTTGCTCTTGTCATATTTAAATTTGCCGTAATCCATAATGCGACAGACGGGAGGTTTTGAATCTGGCGATACCTCCACAAGATCCAAACCCGACTCGCGTGCGCGGGCGAGTGCTTCTTTGGTAGCCACAATTCCTAACTGGTTGCCTTCGTCGTCAATCACCCGAACGGGTGTAACTCGAATCTGTTCGTTGATTCGATTTTGATCCTTGGTCTGTTCTTTGCTGATGGGTCGTCCCTCTCTTTAAACTAGTAAATGAAGTCAACAAGGCGAACCGGGTGAGCGAGCACCGAGGGACAGCCTTGCCTTAAATCAATCAACGCATTTTCCGCATAAATCACCGGGGAATCAATCCGCCCGGACATCATTTTGTCAAAATAGGCTTAGTATTCGTACTCCGCGTCGCTTCCTTGGAGGTCAACCGAATTCTGAAACGTCTTGCGTACCGTCTTCTCTTCAACCTCTTTCAACAGTCGGGCAATCAGTTCGGCGATGGTCATCGCCCCCAGATCGCCGTCAATTCGGTCTCTCACGGATACCGTTCGGCCTTCGGCATCTCGCGGCCCGACCACCACCATAAACGGTATCAATTCCATTTGTGCGTCACGGATCTTGGCCCCCAGCTTCTCGCTGCGGAAATCTCCTTCGACTCGCAAGCCGGCGGCACAGAGTTCCCGTAAAACTTCCTGACCATATTCCTCGGTTTTTTCACTGACAGTCAACACGCGAACTTGCTCGGGAGCCAACCACAACGGAAAAGCACCGGCAAAATGTTCGATCAAAACACCGATAAATCGCTCCATGGACCCGAAGGGAGCCCGATGGATCATTATCGGCCGGTGGGCTCGGTTGTCTGCCCCGATGTACTCCAAACCAAACCGCTCGGGCAAATTGTAGTCGACTTGGACGGTTCCCAATTGCCACTGTCGGCCAATGCAATCTTTGACCACAAAGTCAATCTTGGGGCCATAAAAGGCGGCTTCGCCAGGTTCCTCCGAGAACGGTTTTCCCAAACTCGCGGCCGCTTCACGACACGCTTGTTCTGCTAACGCCCAATTGTCGGGATTCCCCACATATTTATCACTCTCCGGATCTCGCAGCCCGACGCGGACTCGGTAGTCGTCCATCCCCATCGCCGCAAAGACAATTTTGACCAACTCGATACATCCCGCCAATTCGCCTGCAACCTGATCTTGAGTCACGAACAAGTGAGCATCGTCTTGGGTGAAGCCGCGAACCCGAGTCAATCCGCCAATCTCCCCCGACTGTTCCCAGCGATAGACGGTCCCAAATTCTGCCAAGCGAATCGGTAAATCCCGATAGGAACGATGCTGTGAAGAATAAATTTTGATATGGTGCGGGCAATTCATTGGCTTGAGCAAATAACCATCAATTTCGCCAGCGCCCATGCGGTTGGATAACTCACCACACGAACAACCCTCTTCGGCCATTTCCGCCAACTGCTCCCGTTGAATGATGGCCGGATATTGACTTTCCTGATAGTACGGAAAATGCCCGCTCGTTTTATACAGTTCCAGCTTCCCGATGTGCGGCGTGAATACCTGCTGGTAACCTTGGCGCCGCAAGTGGCTGGAAATGAAGTCTTGCAATTGTTGCCGAACAAACGCGCCTTTGGGGGACCACAAAATCAGCCCTTGCCCGACCATCTCGTCGATATGAAACAAGTTCAAACGCTTACCTAACACGCGGTGATCACGCCGTTTGGCTTCCTCGATCCGCTCCATATGCTCGGTCAAATCGGCCGGGGTGAAAAAGGCGGTGGCGTAAAGGCGTTGAAGTTGCTGACGATTTTCGTCACCCTTCCAATAGGCTCCGGCAAGGGACAATAGTTTGAATGCTCCGATTTTTCCCGCCGATGGAACGTGCGGGCCTCGGCACAAATCCAAAAATTCACCTTGGCGGTAAAACGAAACGCTGTCGTGCTCTTTCAGCCCCGTTTCAATATGCTCGACCTTCAATACTTGCTTGAGGTCGGCACACACTTCGATGGCGTCGGCCCGTGACTTTTCAATTCTTTCGAATGGCTCATCCAGATCAATAATTTGCTGCATTTCCTCTTCAATCGCGGCAAAGTCCTCCTCGGTCAACGGCTCGGGCATTTCAAAATCGTAATAGAAACCACCGTCAATCGTCGGCCCAAATGCCAACTGCACTCCCTTTTTTATACGCATGACCGCCCTAGCCATCACATGAGCACAACTGTGCCTCATCGTCGCCAATGCTTGGGGGTCCGCCAAGGTGACAATTTTCAGGGGTACATCACTTCCGGCCGCAATCACATAGTCCAGGTCGACCGGTTGGCCATTGATCTCCCCCCAGGCAGCGGCTTTGGCCAAGCGAGAGCCAATACTTTTAGCCACATCGAGGACCGAAACGGCATGATCGAATTGTTTAGAATTTCCGTCGGGCAAACGCACGGTAACTGCGGCCGCTTGATCTTGTGTTGATGACATGGGTCTGCTGTAAGGTCTAAAATATCGAAGTTTTCAGGGAATATGCCAAGTATAC
>JBGSIY010001078.1:0-2703 GCA_041742275.1 Pirellulaceae bacterium
GATAACCCATGTATCCATCCTCGACCAGCATCCGAAACAACCCAAAGCCAAATCATAGTGCGATGGGAAAATAATGCTAGACAAGATGCCTTTTAATGGGGCACTAAATCAACAGTCCGCTTGGGGCGAAGGGAGCCAGATGTGGGGTGTGGGATTTTTTTATGGTAACGGCGTCGTCATCTTATATGCGGCGAATAAAATTGGCGGCGTAACTTCTGATCTCTTTGCCGTTGAGAACATGCACCATTCGCAGTTGCTGAATGGTTGAATCACTGAAACGGGAGAGAGGAAGGTGCACCCAGGCCTTGCCGTAGTGTTTTGCCAACCGGTTCCAGGCGATACCTGGCGGGCCGTTGCTGACCAAAGCGATATGGCGGCAACGGCTATGGAGACAAGCAGCGGCCAAGAGTCGTTCCTCCAATGTTTCGGCGAAATCTAATCGAGGATCGTTCCAAATGTCGGGAATCGTCACTGGGGGAAACAGGAACATCGCGCCACCATAGTTGGCCAAACAGATCCCAGGTCCGATGGGTTCATCTTCGAAGTTGGAGGCGAAGAATGCCAGAGTTGATTCTTCTTTGTGTTCAGCAAACCAAGTCGTGCGCCAGGGGTAATCGCGAGGATCGGCCGGCGAGTCAAACAGCATAACTGCGGCATCCAATTTACCTTTGTTCGGCGGTAAGACTTTGACATAAATGTCTCCCGTGTGCCAGTTTCGCAGAGTATCGCGGATATCAATGCCATCTTTGATACTGGATGTGAATTTTTCCGTGCGGGCTAGGTCGGCTCCCATGACTTCTCGGGCTCGATCGAATACTGTTTGGCGGAAGTTTTCAATTTGTTCGTCTTCGGGAGGCCAGCTGCACTGGGCATGGGGATTCCATTGAGTCTTCCATTTTTTTTGATCCTCTGCGGAGGGGCGGGGTGTGAGCTCCAAGTTGGACCACACCAGGGGAGGACCCGGAAGTCGACTCGTGGAGCCCCAATACCCGATGGCGTCGGCGTAGAAACGGTTGATTCCCAATTGAGCCTCATCAGCCAGAGGCTTGCACGAAATGCCATAGTCTTTGGCTGTTTCTAGAACATGAATGGCAAAACCATCACCGGCGATTTGTTTTGCGGCGGTCACGATCGAAACTAGCTGGGGGGTAAAGAACCGATCGATCAGAGTGAGGTTCCGCGTGTATTGCAGGCATTGGGCCATCATTTTCGGCGTGATGCGTCGAGCCCGATTTTTGTGTTCGGCGACGTACCGGTTTCTGGCTGTCACCAAAAGTTGTTTGACCCCATCGATCGACAGCGAAGAGTCGTCGTTGAGTTCGGCGCGCGCACGTTCGTAGAGTCCTGTGATGAAGGGGATCTCGCCGAACAAAAAATAGAGGCTGTTTTCTGCCACTGAGAATAGCCGCGGTTCGTTTGTACTTTCAGGTTGAGGGACCTGCAGTTTAGGGTCCATAAACGCTTGTCGCACAAAAGGCCAGTCGAGAATATTGGTGACAAATCCAATTCGCTTGAAGTCGATTGACAGTTGTCGCAACTGCCAGGCCATGTACCGTATACGGTCCTGCCATTGCTGACCATCACCCGCTTGTAAAAAGGGGAGAACCGCCGCAGCGTATTGTTCCAATGAGACTTTTTTCAACGCGTAGGCATCGGGAAGTGTGCGGGTGAGCGGTTGAAATTGGTTCGTTTCTAGGTCGATAAAACGGACGGGGATATGTTCCTCCAAAGCAACCCGAATGGCGGCAATCACGGGTTGGCAAGGATCGATGGGGACATAGGTCAGTTCGCCTTCTGTCAAACCCCGCGACTCCTCGGCACCGTCGTCGGCAGCGTCGTTTCCTGCTGCATCCCACGGACTGGAATCATTGACAAACGATTTTTGCACAACGATGGCTGGCTGGGGCAGGTTGAGGACCGCCGCGGTCACAAGAGGTTGAAACGAGGCCGGCAGGGGAACAGCGAGGCAATCGGCTTCCTGTCGCAAGAGCATGCGCCGGACCTCCCACGCAAAATCGGCGCTGCCGTGCAGAACGGGAAGAGCCATCACATGCGGACCAATTTCCAAAAGTTTCGTCACGGTAGGGTTGCCTTGATGAGCGTTGCGGTTCGGGAAATCTACTCGTACCCGTTAAAAAGGGATGTCTTTGTCGTCATCGAACTGGGTATCATCGAAACCTTCCAGGCCATCATGGTCATCGATCTCATCGTCGAAATCATCTTCATCAAATTCGTCGTCATCAAAATCCTCTTCGGAGATTGAGGGATGCATCAAGTCACCCTGTTGAAAAAAGAAATCCGCAAATCCCATTGGCATCGTTTGTCCGCCGAGGGACTGTCCTCGGGTTTTTGCCATCCGGTCCAGATCCAAGGCTTCATTTCCGAGGCAGCGTTCTAGGGCCTCGCGCCAGGCGACGTCATGGGCCAAGGGGTGATCGGTTTCTTGACTAATACGCTTCACGGCAAATCGCAGTAAATTGATTCCATCTCGCGTGGAAAAATCCAGTTTCAGCGAATGAGATTTTTGCAGGAACTCGACAGTCATTTCCAGCATCTCTGCGGAACAAAAGGGGAGGTGGTACTTCAGGATTGCCAGTTCCTCTTCCATGTTCGGGAAACTGAGGGCCAGCGTGGGTTGAAGTCGGCTGAGGATATAGTCAGGAATTTCAAATGTCGATTCGTCTTGATTCATCGTCACGGCAC
>JBGSIY010001079.1:0-12275 GCA_041742275.1 Pirellulaceae bacterium
TGATCGGAAACATTAGCCGAAACGCGCTAGCGTCCGGTTCGACCGAATAAACCGGGGGCTAGTGCCCAACGGCTAATAGG
Source organism: Pirellulaceae bacterium (assembly GCA_041742275.1). Classification (GTDB taxonomy): domain Bacteria; phylum Planctomycetota; class Planctomycetia; order Pirellulales; family Pirellulaceae; genus BJ22. The sequence goes on from JBGSIY010001079.1 coordinate 81, forward strand.
TTCTGGGATAGGTTCTAAATACGTCCCCGACTGCAGTGAGCCATAGAAAATTTCACTTCAATCAAGCCGTTTCTTGACGGTATGCTCCGTTTGCACGACTGAACTACTGCGTGGCTTAATCTTCAATTCCCTGCAGAATGCCAGAGACTTGTTTTGACTGAAGTGTGACGTCGTGACTTCCTCGTTTAGACACCATCGTTTGGGGATCGACGTAAAAGTCTTCTTCGTGCGTCTCAACTGTCAACAAACCATTTTCAACTTTGTACTCCAACGTTTCTGAGAATGACTGGCAGGCAGGTTGCCCGTTTTCATCGCGACTATCGTAGAACAATGGGGTGGTCAGCAAGAGCTGCAATCCACCATCAGTTGCGACGGCACGCACGGATTCCCCTCCACCCGGACGAATACCGTTGGTAGAAGTTATCGGCCTCGTCGTACCCGTTGCTCCATCAATCGCTATCGACGGCCGTAGGCCAAATCGCCGAACAAGCACTCGGTCCTTGACAATGGGATTCTCCGAACGCTTCCCTTCCGAATCCAGCGGCCAAACAGTTTGTCGAATCAAGGAAACAACATCAAATTCAATTCCTGCATTGGTTTCCACAAAGTTGATAAACGTCTCTCTACGAAAGAACTCTGTTTCGGAGGGGCCGTGTTCCACGTGATGTATTTTTGAAACCACTTTGGATTCGAGAGTCTTATCCATGACATTTTCTTTAACGAACGTTTTGACTCGCTGGAAACCTGCATCGGAGACTTTGCCACCCTCTGAACCAATGGAGCAAATCGGCAAAAAAGAAATGAAAAAGACGATCGCTGCAATCTGGATTCGAAACATAATTTAGACTTTCTTTTGAGAAATTAAGTGATTAAAAAAGAATGATTGAAATCGGGCTCGAAAGAACGAATCGAGTAAATGGTTCCATGGATGCCCCACGGAGATGGGATGTATCGTGAATTCAATGAAAACGTTCGCGAAAGTTTGTCCTTTGGGAGTTGACTGAAATCGATATACTTTCTGTTGGCATAAACGAATCGTTGGCGTGGCATTCACAACCGACTTACCTCGGCGTCGCGGCAACGAGGAAAACCCCGGAAGAAGCATGTTTTCCGGAGTCCCTCGAATACGCATTCACTCCGATTGTTGAAAATCATTTGAACAAGTCCATGATTTGACCGCGACCGCGATTCGAGTTCATTTGAGGTTGAGGGCGCGACGGTTGAATGGGACGACCCATCCTGTCGACTTGGGGAACGGCGAGCACTTCTTCCTCGATTCTGGTTTCAACGCGATCGCTCAAATTTTGCGTTAGTCCACCGGCAACCGAAGTTCTTGATCGGCGAATCTCGGAATGAGGGGTGCCGTAAGAAGTCCACAAGCGGCCGGTGACATGCCATAGCGTTCCGTATTCATCGCGTTGGTAGTCGTTGATAATTTGCAAACTACCCGGATCCACGATATGACGATTGGGATCGAGAACCGATTCTTTCATTCGATCTCGACCGACGTTCACGATCACGTGCCCTGTATACGGATCGACGGAAACCCCCTCATTTTGAAATTGCGAATCGAAAATCGTCGGATTGGTAAAGTCCGGGCGTTGAATTGGTGGTCGTGGGGTTTGAGGACGTTGATTCGTGCTGGGCACGATATAGACGTCGTGAATAGGATTGCCGAATTGATCTCGTAGTGATCCTGGCACGTACTGCTCGCCAGGATTTAAGATAATTCCGTGCTGGCCGTAGGTTTCAGGGGTGCTCACGGATGAGACAATTGCGATGGCAGTTAAAGCAATCCATGATTTAAGTGGTGCAATGGAGCGTTTCATAGTATCGGGGCTTTCAAACATATCTTCGCATTGGTTGATTGAGGCATTCATGTTGCCTCCATGTATTGGTTATTCCCAAAATCTGGCCGCGCCCGACCGTTCCCCAAAAATCTTTTTTTAAAACTTGCCTCAAGGCGAATAATGCGGGTCAGCAACGACCCTTTCGCATTTTTCATAGCTTAATTCAAGGAAGCTCTAATCCGCAGTGACGGGCTATTCAAGATTCTGACTCGTCGTTTTCGACTGACCAAATCGCGCGAATTCTACCCAGTTTTCTTTCGACGGATCGCACGGCACATTGGTGATGGGCTGCGATTTCTTCGTTTGTGAAGCCCTGGAGCTTCAACAATGCAATCGCGCTCAGCTGTTCATCGCCGAGACGTTTCAGTAGATCTTCGCATTCCGATGAGACCAGTTCAGCAAACTCGGGCGTCGGCTCGCGGCCGGCGAAATTGTTTAAGCCAACTCCCGCTTCCTCAGCCCGCATGAAAATGGATTCACCTCGCACCAGACCACCGCCCCGTTTTTGGGTAAGCTGATGTCGAATCTTTTTGCCGGCCTTGCGGCTGGTGATCGTCAGCAAAATTTTCCACAAGTCATCCCGGTTGGCAAACTTGGGAAATCTTCCGGCCTGGACGCCTCGATGCAGACTGTACATGGCGCTGGAGGCGATATCTTCTTCGTCCAATTCACGTTTGGGCAGATTGCCCAGTTTGCGGCTCGCATAACGCACGAGCTTCTCGTAGTAGTGACGCCAAATCTGTTCCGTGCCTTCGTCAGTGCCCTCAGCCAGCTGCTGCATCCACACAGTCACTTCGTCGTCAGAGGTGGACATTTTATTCTCCTAGTCACGTCACAATGCACTACGACCGAGTATTCACAAACGCTCGGTGACTGGTAGTTTCGTAAGATTTCAGCATGGGGTCAACCATATGGCGAACTAGCCAACGTCAGGTTTGTGTAAGACAGATTTCGACGGTGCGTTGGTGAACCACAAAATTTTCAGGGACCTATTTTTTTGTGTCTCCCACAGCCGTGTTTTTCTGAGTAGTTCTAGGTCGCCTTGCCCCTATTTCTTTAGAATCATTATTAATTTGAACTAGAGGTAGTTGACCTATGCATTCCCTTGTTCATTGAAGTTTGCCTGAACGCCCTGAAGGCGAGGAGGCAAAGTCGGTTAGGGTATCGTCAAGGTGAAACAACCCGATGGACTCACCATTTTAGTCTGCTCTAGAGAAAAACACGGTTGAATTGCTTCACGCGACAAATACATATGGGATTCTAGGTTGCCAATGAAGCATTCAAGACCTACATCCCGATCAGTGAAACTGTGAAAGACGCGATCGCACCAATGTAATTCTCAATCATGCTAGATTTCCGGGTTACCTTTCGGGGGTACTGGGTGGTTTTTCCGTGGCCAGGGCGGCGTTGAGCTCGTTCAATTTCTGCTGCCACTCTGCGGCTTGTGCGTCATAGCCTTGGTCCGTTTCGACGACCTGCCATTGTTTAACAGGAAGCGGAAGCCGATCTGAATTTTTTGACGGAACAACGCGAATTCTCGCCACAAAAAGTTTTGATTTGCGGCAACGCTGTGGCGGAAGCAATCGCAGCTGATTTAGCAACTCTGCTTCTCGACACAGAAGGACTGGTAGTGGCAAGCACGTTTACGTCGATCAAGGAAATACTTTACAGAAAGGCCAGATATAATTTAGTGATCCTCCAGCACTTGATCCCGATCCACACGCAACAACGAGGCGAGTTCGGATAACATTCGCTCGGAAATGCCCATTTCAGATCGACTCCTTAGCACTTGGCGTGCAGTTTCGGGTTGGTTGGTCAAGATACCATCCACGCCTCGATTGATTAGCGTCGACATCATCGATGGTTCATCAATCGTCCAGGCGTAAATTTTGCGACTGCTGCGATGAACCCGTTCGATGAATCGGCGGGTGGCGAATTTGGCGTTTACGGCCAGAAAGTCCGCGTCAATCTGTTCCAACTGGCCGATGGAAACTGAAAACAACACACCACATTTCCAGTCCGGTCGTATCGCCCTGACCTTCTTGATGCCCTCCGGTTTCAGCGACATAATCATGACTTGGTCGGCCATGTCATGTTGTTCCACCAACTCTATGACCCGTTGTTCGAGTTGTTGGTCGTGTCCGTAGTACTTTAACTCAATCATGACTCCAATCCGGTCTCGGCATGCCTCAAGAACTTGCCCCAGCGTGGCAACCCGTTCCCTGGAAAACTCCGTTGATTTCCAGCTGCCGATGTCGATCTCCTGTAATTCGGCCAATGTCGCATTCCAGATCTTGACCGGATTTCGGGATAACTTCATCAAGTCACTATCGTGGACCACGACGACTTCACCGTCAACAGTTTCCTGCACGTCGATCTCAACCCAATCGGCACCATCGGCGATGGCTTGCTGAATGGCGGCAAGGGAATTTTCCGGTGCCAAAAAGGACGAGCCGCGATGGGCCATAACCAAAGTATTATCCTTAAGTGCCATCGAGTCGAGGAATTGAAACCCGATGAACATCACCAACACTGACGCGACGAGTATGGCCATCGCCCAACGACCTCGCTGGCGCCCCCGTTGCGGCACGTTGCCAACCTTAAGACTTTCCTGAGCCCAACCGACCGATGTTGTCCAGTCTGGATAAAAATGACGATAGCAGCCAAACTGGATTGCCGCAAAAGTAATCGTTGCCAAGACATTGATGGCTGCACTGGCCAAAGCCAAAATTAAAAGCATCCCTCCTGCTCGTGCCACCAGCACTGGCAAGGAACCGATGGAAGTGGGTACCAGCCAGCTGGCGATCATACTGATGGCCCAGACGGAAAGAAATTGCGCCATCCCGATGAGAATTGCCCATGCCACTAATCTCCAGAAAACCACCTGGCGGTTGCCACTGATTTTCGTTGAACTGACAACTAATGACTGGCGGGGAGACAACTTTTCAAACAGGATGAGCGGCAGTGTCAGAAACCAACCGGAAAAAAGCCCCATTAGCAGGACTGTTAAGGCCAGACCAAGGATCGACCCCACGCCTAAGGCAATCAAAAAAATGGGGGGCTTTTCCGTCAGATAATAGTTGATGTCATGTGTGCCCAAGAGGAAGTAGTACAGCCAGCCCAAGGAGCCCAAAAAAGGAACCGTGACGACCAAGATAACTGCGATGAAGCGAAAGGCGACGCGCAGCACCTTCCAGAAATGACGACCGGCAAACATGATCGCTTGCGCAGGCACCAAAGCCGTACCCTGACTGTTGGCAGCCAACACGCCCAGTAACGCTGACTGTTCTACTGCCCGCAGCGCAAGCCAGACAGATCCAACTAGGACACCTAACAGCAAGCCGAAAGGATCGATAAGCACAAAAGCGATATCGATATCCGTTAGCACCTGGTTTCCGCTCGTTGCCAAGCAAAAGCCGATCAAGATCGAAAGTAAAGGGCTCAAAAGGCAGAACGCCAATAAGCGAAATCCCAGCGTGGTCAACACCAGGCCTTTCCAGGATCGTGAAACATTTCTGATCACATCCAACGATTTGCGACTTTCCATAGCTCACTTACCCCGGGGGCCAAATTGGGCGTTTATGTTAAGACCTTCAACCGCTAACTTTTGAACTTTAACCTGAAAGTCACGTCGAATGGCTAATAACAAAATGGCCTTATGAAGCAGGTCCCGCCAGGCTTCGAGAACCACTTTTCATATTGTAGTTCTTTGTTCCTTGGACGCGATAGCCAGGATAACATACTCCGCCACCGTCAATATTTCGGGTTTCCAAACCATGGAAAGATTCCCTGCCTAAGGCTCATTCCGAACAGCCGGCAAAAGGTTCATCGCGGTGAGGATAGCCGCTACGAATGAGTGGTAGGAGCGGCACGGTCGCGCATCGCGTCGCTTTTGATTGTGGTTTTTTAAAACATTGCTCACATGCTATACCGAGGTTCCAGCAGACGAGTGCCTATGATGCTCAGTCCGGTTTCAATCTCGCAAACCATCCCTAAAAATGACCGGAGTGCCTCACTGCCCAGGCGGCCGAGGCCACTTCCGCATACACGAAACGCTTGAACGGGTGGTTCTCTCTGGCTACACTGACGGAAATCACAATTCCTATCCGTTCTCGAGAACCTTGTATTTACTGTCGTCGCAATGCAGCGCGGCATGATGTAGCATAGGACTGTTCGGCAAATGAATGCCGGCTTTCGTTCCGCGAATGATCAAAAAAACGCTACTGTTGCGGAGCGAAAGGCGACAATAAAAATCCCCTATTGCATAGTCGCGTCAAGCAACCCAAGGAAAATCGTTTGAGTAGTAATCGTCAGATCAATTTTCATCGCTGGTTCAGTCGCCTCTTGGCTCAAACGTTGACTTGGCTTGGCATTTGTGTTTCCACCATGTCCCTACTCCATTCAGCGAGCCTCGCTCAAGAATCGGAACCGTTGACGATCCCCGACACCATCTGGCCGATTGTCGAAACGCATTGCTTGGATTGCCACAGTGGTGATGCGGCCGCAGCCAGAGTTCGCTTCGATAACATCCAGAACCTAACATACGAAGCAAAACTGGAAATCTTCAATCGCGCTCAAGATCAACTGTTTTTCAGCCTGATGCCGCCGCCTGATGAAGAACGGCTGAGCGAACTCGAACATACTCAATTGGCGGGCTGGCTACGTTCGGAGTTACGCAAACACAATGCATCCAAGCTGGATGACAAATTGCGGTCACCCCGTTTCGGGAACTACGTTGACCACGAATCGCTCTTTGACGGTTCGGTGATCGCCAAGCCATTTACACCAGCACGCCGCTGGCTGGTTAGTCCTCAGATCTTTCTCGAACGAGTGAATGACGTCTTTCAGTTGTCGGGTCGTGCCAGGCAAAACAGTTTCTATGGAGTGACCAACCCGTTTGTCTTGCCGGATCATTCCGGCGTGCGTGACTACGATATCAGCTCACTTGATGGCGGCCACTTGTTGGTGATGCTGAACAATGCCAAATGGATTGCCGACAAGCAAGTGTTCGCCGCCCAGCACGCAAGTCAAGATCGACGCGCAATCGTGTTCGACAATCCGAAGGATCGATGGATTCCGCCTAATTCGCCAACGGAATTCATTGCGATCGTGGAAAAAGACACACCACCGACCGAACAGGAAATGATCGCTGCGATAAAGATGCAGTTTGAATGCGTGCTGAGAAGAAAGCCGACTGCAGAAGAACAGCAACGCTATTCGGTATTGTTGGGTTCATCGATACAACTGGGCGGCAATGCCGTCGGACTTCGGCAAATGTGTATGGGTGTATTGTTGGAATCTGAGTTTCTTTATCGGCAGGAAATGGGTGCTGGCGAGGCCGATGAATTCGGTCGTATATTACTTTCTCCCAACGAATCAGCCCACGCCATCGCCTATGCGTTGGGCGATCGTGGCCCCGACTCGCAACTTCAGCAAGCGGCTGATTCTGGACGGCTGGTCAGCCAAGAAGATTACCGACGCGAAGTCGAACGATTGCTGAACGACCCCTCGTCACTCAGTGGACCTGTCGATCCAACACTGAGCGGCAAGAATATGCAGTCACATATCAGCAGTCATCCAAAATTGGTTCGATTCTTTCGCGAGTTTTTTGGGTATCCGAACGCGACGAAGATTTTTAAAGATGAAAAGCGCAGCGATGGTTATTTTCAAAATCCATCCAGAGGCACGGCGGGCTCGCCTGGATTCTTGGTCAAAGAGGCAGATCGTATTGTCGATTGGGCACTGCACCATGATAGTCACGTCTTTGAAAATCTACTGACGACCAATCAGTATTTTGTTTACCACGACAAGGATAATGAAACAGGAAAAAAGATTATCGCAGAATGGAAGGAAGCTTACGCTCATCTGAAAGATACAGATTGGCGAAACAACCCCGATCAGGTCATCGAAGATAATTTGGAATTCATCAAATCGAAAAAGAGCCTGCGGATTGAGGGCAATCACCAGAGGCGAGAATTTCTTCGTTACATGCAGTTCTTTACTGAGTCCTTTGGTCGTGGAAGAACACCCTTTACAACGCCCTGCTTTGCTCACGGTTACACGTACAACCATTCGCCCTTTTACAATCTTCCTCCCACGCCCAACCCGTTTCGTTACGGCGATCGCATGCAAGTCGGCGTCGTCGGGTTGGATGAAGCCGAATTTTGGGACTACCCTGTCGAGCAGCCCTTCCCAATTGAAAACCGGATGGGAATCTTGACTCACCCCGCTTGGTTGATCGCTCATTCAGGAAATTTCCAAACGGATCCCATTCGACGAGGACGCTGGATTCAAGAGAAATTGTTAGCTGGCAATGTGCCCGACATCCCGATTTCCGTCGACGCCCAGATTCCTGAAGATCCGCATAAGACGCTTCGCCAACGCGTCGAACTTGTAACCATGGAAGCTGAATGTTGGAAATGTCACCAAAAGATGAATCCGCTGGGAATGCCTTTTGAATCGTTTGACGACTTTGGACGTTATCGCCTGGAGGAACCGCTGGAGTACCCCGAGCATTTAGTTGAGACGGCAACGAAAAAGAACGGAGCGGATACCTACAAGACGCTCTCAGTCAACACAGGGGGTGAAATTCGCGGCACGGATGACGCCGCGTTGGATGGCGAAGTCAGCGATGCATTTGAGTTGATCGATCGGTTGGCGAAATCGCGGCGAGTACGTCAGTCCATCATTCGACATGCGTTTCGATATTTCCTGGGAAGAAATGAGATGCTTTCTGATTCACAAACCATGATCGATGCGGAACGGGCCTACATCGATAGTGGCGGAAGCTTCAAGGCGGTTGTGGTTTCTCTACTGACTTCTGACTCTTTTCGATATCGAAAAGAGATTATTTCCACATCACAATGATTGCGACGAAGTAGAATGAACTTACAGCCTCGATTAACGACCGAAAATGCAACCTGAACAGCGAACTAGGCATCTTTCCATTTAAAAGAGATTCAAGCATGAGTTCACGACGACATTTTTTGCAGGCAGGATTGCTGAGTGCTGGCTCACTGGCGTTGATGCCACAATTACTGGCTGCGGCTTCGCCCAAGACTAAGCCGCCCACTCGGTTTATCTTTTTGCACAAAGGGAATGGTCTGTTGCCCGAGTCCTTGGTCCCGCCGACTTTCGACGAGAAGTTGAAAGAAGCTGAGCGAAACAAAGATGCCTTTACTGTAGATCTGGACGGTCACGATCTTCCGCCTTGGATGAGTCCGCTTTCCGACCATAAAAACAACCTGACGATCCTGCAGGGATTGTCTGGGAAAATGTGCACAACCGGACATCACACCTGGTGTTCGTCTCTGGGAGTCTACAAAGCCAATGAACGGCTGGATTCCATTAAATGGGCGACGGTTGATTTTGAATTAGCAAAACTGTTTCCCTCGCCGTTTGGTCATATCGAGCTCGCGTGCTTTCCGGCCGACGGAGGAAACTCGCGAGGAAATATCAACGGAATTGAAAAAGGGTTTTCTGCCCGCGGACCCCAGCAACCCAATTATGCCTTTGGCTCGCCAAAGATTGCGCTGCAAGAATTGTTCAAGTCGGTCGCTAAAGATCATACGTCTCAAGCCAGCTATGAGTTGGAACGCGAGATGTTGGCGTTCGTTGCCAAGAATCACGCAGAATTGGCCCGCCAACTTAAGGGAGCAGAACTTCCGAAAGTTGGAAACTACGTGCAAGCGTTGCAGGATATTCGCGAACGCAATGGACGAATCGAAGCCATGGCGGATGTAATCGGTCGCAACATGCCGCAATTGGATGCGAAGTATTTGGGTGATGAGATTTCCACCGTTGATCGACAAGCTGGCCATGCCGAGGTGTTGTTGTCGGCGTTGATTTCAGGCATGACCAACGTGGTGACGTTCACACTCGATGAACTCGGAACGCAATACACGGGCCTGCCAGGAATCGAAGGTGAAAAAGTCAACCAGCACGATGTCGGCCACGGTAAAGCTGTTGCTCAATTCAGTGCCGTGGACGTTCGCGAAAAGATTCGCCATCAACATATGTTGGTCATCGAAAGCATCGTCACCAGGCTGAAAAACATTCCCGAGGCAGATGGTAACATGTTTGATAACACGATGCTATTTTACTTTCCTGACAACGGCGAGACTCATCACAGCCAAGGAACCGAGTGGCCCTTTGTAATTTTGGCTGGCAATAATACTCGGTTGGATTTGGGCCGTCGGTACATTCGTCTGCCAGGCTATGGGAAAGATGGTCACAAGACCTTGGGCAATTGGTATACCACGATCTTAAACGCATATGGCAACCCGATTGATCACTACGGAGCGCTCGATGTCGCGTTAACAATTGATCAAAAGGGGCCCATTGAGACATTCTGTGGGTAAAGTTGCGAAAATCTGCAACGCAATCGATCCATTTGTCAACTGAGTCCCATTCCATTGGCTACAAACGTCCTTCGCAATAAAGAGAGAATCCTATCATGCTCCAATCGCCGCTCTACTACGGAATCTTTGTGCTGGGCTTACTTCTGCACGGCACTTTGCTGGGGCAGGATCGTTCGCAGAAGATGCCCAAAGAAGACGTGATCGATGTTCCAGCGATCGGCGATGGCTTATGCGTCAGCAACGTTTTTCAAACGAACATGGTTTTGCAACGCGACAAACCAATTTCGATTTGGGGCTGGGCAGACGCTGGTGAAGAAATCACGGTGTCGTTTGCAGGGAATCAACAGTCGTCCCTAGCGACTGAAGATCGTTCATGGAAAGTTACTCTGCCGGCGTTGCCAGCCAATGCCGAACCACAAACGATGACGATCCAAAGTTCGAAGCAAACGTTAACGCTGGATAATGTATTGCTGGGAGATGTCTGGGTTCTGGGGGGGCAAAGCAACATGGAGTTCTCGCTGGACCGCATCGAAAATGGCGAACTGGAAATTGTATCCGCGTACTATCCAAATATTCGCATATTGACGGTTCCCGCTTTGAACGGCCCAGAAACCAAACTCAGCTTTCCGCGTCTTCACGAATGGAGCGACTGGTTTGGGCAACATTATCGCAAGGGCGACTGGGATCCCTGCACTCCCGAAGTCGTACGAGAACTCTCGGCGATCGGTTACGTTTTCGCCCGGCGAATTCATATGGCATCGCAAGTTCCGATCGGCGTGATCGATGCCTCGCGGGGTGGCACAACGGTAGAAACCTGGACGCCGGATGCCGTTCTTCGAAAAATCGACTCGCCGCAAGTAAAAACAGTCCTCGCAGACTGGGATCGGAAAGTTGCGGATTGGGATGCTCAAGCGGACTTAAAACAACGCATCGAAGCCTATCGTCAAAAGGTAGCTCGCTTTGAAAAAGAAGGAAAGGCGATGCCTGCCAATGAGACGGAACCAACGGATCTGCGTCCCGGGCCTTCGCTGGACATGAACCGTCCCGGCAATTGCTTTGCCAGCATGATGGGGCCTTTGGTGGGTTTGCAAGTTAAGGGTGCCATCTTTCATCAGGGATACAATAACTGTTTCAATGGGACTGAAGGAGCGATTTTCTATCGTCAGGTCTTTCCCGAGATGATTGCCGCGTGGCGGTCCGCATTCAATGATGCTGACATGGCGTTTGGAATCCTGTCGCTATGCACCGAAGGAACCGCCCAAACATGGGATAACTATTGCGAGATGATGGCGAACGCCGGACCCTGGATTCGTGAAGCCCAATATCAAACGTTTTTGGAGCGATATCAGGCAGGCGACAAGAACATTGGATTCGCCAGCACCTATGATCTACGTCGACGCTGGTATCACCCTCAATTGAAAATCCCTGCTGGGGAACGCATGGCCCGCTGGGCGATGGCCACTCAGTATGGATTCGCTCGGACAATTCGTTGGAAGCCACCGATGGTTGTGGAGATGCAAGTGGAAGAAGATCGCCTGGAATTGAGACTGGATGAACCAGCCAGCGCTGTGGATGATGGTGGTCCGATTCTAGGTTTTGCCGTCGCTGGCGAAGATCGAAAGTTTCATCCCGCCACAGCTGAATACCTGGTAACCGGCAAGAACGATCGCGGTCAACCGCAAACAGACAAACACGTCCTGGTTCTCAGCAGCCCCCTGGTGCCGCAACCAATTCACTATCGATATGCCTGGGGGCGCAGTCCCCTGGGAAACCTGCAAGCCGATCGCAATTCCGATATTCCGTTTGCCACGCAGCGGAGTGACGCCTGGTCGCTGGAAAACGTCCCCTTGGGCGTTTTCGAAGAAGAAGTGGTCGGCAAGCTCAATGGTCAACAACAGCGAAAACAAATCGAAGCCTTGCAAAGGCAAGACGTCGAGCGAATCCTGTTTGAGGCTGACATGCTGAAAGAAACAAAGAAATAAACA
>JBGSIY010001080.1:0-3108 GCA_041742275.1 Pirellulaceae bacterium
TGACAAAGCCTTTCGGTAGGTGCCTTCGTCGGAGCCGCTTGTCGGTCGTTCGCTGTGTGTTGACGACGGACATGGGGGCGCAGACGACGGCACCGATGCCCTTTGTGGGTGAGCTTCGAGGGAGTGGGGCTCTCGCGGTTGGCGACGGCTGCTGTCAAAGATGTTTGATTAGGCGACTATTCGACGTGTGAACGCATTTCATTCTGGTATGCCTGCTCGCGCAGGTTGCGTCCCCTCAGTTATCCATGCACGGTTCAAGCATCATTGGTTTGATGGATCGATCCGCTTGTTGGTGGTGCAGCTGGCCTGGAGGCTTCCGGGTGATGCTTTCACCTTGAGCAGTAAGCTGCGTTCCATTCGAACGGCACATTCTTTAGGGCGACGTGTCTGAGGTTTCGGCAATCTGCAGATTGAATCCTAAGTGAAACTTCAGTGTCAACTTGGGTCGTGCTCAGTCGGTTGGACGGTTCTTGTCCTTGGCGTCAGTCGTGGTCTTGGGCGTTGGCATGTGGACGGCTTTGAGTTCGTTGATCGCGGCCATGCGGGCGAGTTTCAAAGCGTCGTCGCGATCGGTCTTGCGTTTGACGTTGGACCACTTCCAGGCGTCTTCGTTGGTCGAGCAGACGAGTGTCTTGAGCCCAAGGCTGACAGCTAGGTCATAGATCCAGCCCGATGGCCCGCAGGCTTCCATGACAACAAGGTCGATTTTGTGTGTTTTGAAGATGGACGTCAGGTAGTGGCAGTCGGTCGCTGCGGTGAGGAACTCATGTTTACGCGTTTTTGTGTCAAAAAAACAGCACATTGTCTTGAATTTGCCGAGGTCAAGAGCGAGAATCTTTTTGTTAATTGTCCTTGCGGTTTGGGGTTGGAACGATTGTGACAGTAGTTGCTTACGGCAATTCAAGATCACGGGTTTGAGTCGCCAGATTTTAGTCAAATGACTCCCGCCCCGACCCCAGACTTACATGGAGTCTTTCGTCTTGGAGTTTTGCCCGATCGTTGAACCTGTATGCCATGCATTGTCAATTCAATTCTCGTGATTCTCGTTGGCACAGCGATTGCTTGGTTGGCCGCCGCGATACTATTCGCTAACTACCGATGGCATCTCCCAATATTTCCCTGTTGCATTTTGTACTTGGTCACGTATCGAGGATTCAGAAATTGCCCGCGAATCAGATCACATTGTGCTTGGGCGATTCTGTTCGGATGCCTACTAGGTTCAATACTGTGTCCATCCATCAGAACAACTGGTCGTTTATCAATTGACGATAAGCTGTTTGGATTTTACGATCCATTTGGGAACACTAACGCGGCCTTGATTGGTGCCGCAATTATGTTGACAATATTTGCATCTTGGGAATGCGTCGCCAATGATTTTGACCGAGATATTGAAACTGACACTGAATCCGAAAACGGCGAATAACTAAACGTTGCACCAGATTTGTGGCAAACAGTTCATCTTAATGATACAATCGGGTCTGTCACAAACTGGTGAACTCTATGTTGTTCTGCCTAAACAAACAGTTAGGCTATTCGCACTCAATAGAAAGAGCCAACTCCACATGAATCGAAACGAGTTCTTAAGGATTTCCGCAGGTATCATCGGCGGGCTGAGCATTCCCGGCGTCTGGGGAGCTACAATCCTCGCCGCTGAAACACCGTCGGCCAAGGGTATAGCCTTGGACGATTCCTATCTCTTTAAGGGCCTCAATGCACTTGCCAGGGCCCACCGGATGAGCGCGATGGCTGGGCATCTAGGAGCTTCCCTGGTGGCCGGTTACTTTGTAGCGAAGCAGCGTCCGGATCTCGATCCCGAAGTTTACAAGGGAATCGAAGGCGATCTCGATCGGGTGATGGACGGGGGGTCGGTATTCGGGGCGAAGATGTCGAAGAATTCGAAGATCACGGATTCCGAGTTGTTTGAAGACTTTCCGAAGGAGAAACCAAACGAAAGCCTGATCGACGGTATTGCCGAGGCGCTCGAGAAGAACATCAATACGCCGCGCCAGTCCGGACACAACGTGATTTTCGCGTCCATCGCGATTCACGCGCTCAAAGAACACCCGGAATTCGCAACCCCGTCGATCGTCGACGGCATCCGAAAGCTAGTTGGCCTTTTCGACAACGCCCACCCTGGAAGCGGCTACTACGGGAAGGCGAAGGGCCGAATCAACGGGAACAAGATCACCCTTCCGGAGGTCGATGATCGGGTGCCGCCCTACACGGATCTGAAGGGGATGGTCGAGGCCGTGCTCAATGAGATCATCAACCAGGATCCGAAGATCCAACGCCAGGGTTATGGTGGCCTCATACACGTCAACAACCACGCCGCCGCAATCACCGACCTCGCGCAGTATGGCTATCCCGAACTCATCCCTGCAGCGATCGCGTCGCACCACCGGCATATGCGACTGTGGCGAAATCTGCCAAACGTAGCCGATGAATTCGGTCCAGAGCCTTTTTCAGAATTTAGCCCTTACACCTCAGACTACTGGATCTCCGGCAAGATCCCCTATGACCGCGCGCTGCTCACGCACCGCGTGAAAACTATGTTCGGTTTCGAAGAGCTGACGGAAGCCATCGATGACGATCGGAAGGAAAAACGGGCTTACGAAAAGCTGCGCTACATGATGTAGTTCGCGAGCTCAGGGAAGCACGAGTACCTAACAACTCGATCCCAGCGCCTGCTCTACCGCGATTCGAAAATCCTTTGACCCGCCCTTGGAAGCGTCACGGTTACCAAAAACCGGGTTTGTTCTCGAATGATTTTGCAAAGAAAGTGCGTTTCGGATTTGAATTCGCAGGAAGGCAGAACCAATAAGCGACGGTCTTTAAAAGGGTCAATGGTCAAAAAAAAGTATTTTGATTTTTTTGGATTTTTTTGGATTTTGATTGGAGTGGTTGGTGGCTCTTCCCCCAAACCCCCGGGATTCTTTAGGCATGGCTCGGGGATTCAATGTTGGTTGGATTTGAGGAGCGCCCGGCATGACAATGTCGGCGTCTGGTGAAACAAAAGGAAGCTCTGTGGGGACACAAATTTCCGAGGGATAACTAGGCCGAGGGTGGGTCAATAACTCACACTTTCAAAACGTCGGCTGATTGTTGCGG
>JBGSIY010001081.1:0-3083 GCA_041742275.1 Pirellulaceae bacterium
TATGGCCAAGGTGGCTTCGACGCCGGAAACCAATCTTTCGCCGAGTCCACGAGGCGAGCAAAATGAAACTGCCAATCGGCCGGTGAATATCCCCCTAAGTCGGCATGAAAATGAAGCGGCTCGGCGCTTGGAGAATTTGAACGAAGATTTGATTGTCGATGTATCGCAGATGAGTCTCGAAGCAGCGGCCTACGTTCGCAAGCGATCGTAGATGACACCGGAGTTAATAAGCAAGTGGGGTGGTGGTTGGATACCAGGCAATGGTCGCAGTCTCTTTCGTAAAAACTATCTCGTTTGCGCTCATCAAAATGTTCGTGGCGACGTTGTTTCCTACTCCCGTCATGACCTGACCTTTGAAAAGAAATGGGATCATTGGATCAAGGATGGCAAACAAGGGGGCAAGAAACCGAACAAGCATCGTTATGTTGCGGGGTACCATCGCGGCATCGAATAATTTGGTGCGATGGTTTCTCGATCGGAAGAGCCTCAACTTCAGGAATCACTCAAGCAAAACGGTTTGGTTGTGGTTGAGGGGATGAACGACGTCATCCGTCTCGACGAACTCGGCATCTGTGCCGTCGGCCTATGCAGCAACCTCGCCACCGAAACCCAAATCGAAGCTATAGTCCGCTTCGCCAAACAAGTAGCCAATAATCGATTGCTGTCGTTCCCCGACAACGATCCAGAGGGTGAAGCTGGGTTTAAAGAATTGCTGTGGGAACTGAACGAAAGCAAAAATTTTGCAGAATTAGCAAGTCTCGATGTCACTGATGCAAGGCAACCAAAAGAAATTTACTACTGGAAATGGGTAGCCCCACAACGTCAGTCGATGTGACCGGAGCGACGTTGGAGGCTAAATAGTTATGAACGCGAATCGAAGAATGCGAACCAAGCTGGCTTCGAAGGTGGTTGAGTGAAGTGTAGCTTGGATGGACTTACGAATTCTATTTTCGACGACGTCTTAAAAGTGACACGCAAGTGCCAACGCCAACCAAGAGCAGCGAGCTAGGCTCGGGAACCGCCGTGATGACTCCGGATAGGGCGTAGAGCCGTAGTCTTAGCGACCCCGGGCCGGGTCCGAGTCCATTGCCAGTCGGCTCAATCTGGATTCGACCATGCGTCCCCGTGGCCGCCAGCAGATTCGCTTCCCCCAACCCCCCATCAAAGAGGCCTGACCCCTTTGATCTGCCTCTTTTGGTTGACTGGGTTCCCCCCTCGCGAAACTCCCTCACCCTCGATCCCCCGCCCGACCCCTCTCCGGTTATCCAGTCTATAAAGCCTTCACGATCCCGGTCGCGTCAAAACACGCAACCGGGGCATCTGTGCTGCCACGAAGATTTCAGGATCACTAATCTTTATTGATTTCGACTTCCTTCACCCCTGTCACTACGGGGACGTCACCAGCACCCTCAGATCTATATGTTGCGTCTCCTTGCAAAATCATTGTAATGGTGTCTTTGGATTTCTTGATTGGGGCGTCAAGGGAGCCATTATTAGCCTCCCACGTATACTCATAGGTGGTTACGACCTTCTTTGGTGCCATTAACCCAATGATTCTCACGGCCTTACCAGACGGAACCTCTTGTTCTATTCCGATCGACACCTGCCTTTCATTGATTTCCGACTTGTCGTTGCCGATCGTGAACGTGTTAGCCAGTCTGGCAGTAAGCGATTTTGTTGCTTCGGCCGTGCCGACACCCGGAACACCCGCTGACACCGTAACGCTGGCCGTCGCTTCGATGCCCGCTTCAGTGGCGTTAGACCAACTTCTTGCGATTGTCTCTCCAAAAGTTCGTTGCAAGTTAAAGTTAGCTTTTAGCGGAAAAGGACTTGCGTTTTTCACTAATGCTTGCGCACCTAATTCTTGTTCGCCCAAGTCGGTTGTTACCGGAGTCCCAACCATTTCAATTTTCGTTATCTTATAGCCAGCCCGCTCAATACTGATTGCAGATATCTTGTCTTTTAACACAAAGTCAGCCAAGCTAACCATCGACCTCCCATTCTTGAACACGTCAGACTGGGAGAGAAGCACACCGCCTTTCCCCGGCTCGGAGCTAGCGTCGTCGTTTTCAAACACACGCACGATAACGCCTTTTTGGCAACTGAACATAGCGAAGTCGTCGTTTCTCAGAAGGTTTCCATCTATCGCGCGATACATCCCAATGCCCAATGTCTGAATCGCATTGCCTTCATAACCACCTGTTTTTCGGAAGAATTCGACCAATGGCTCGTTGATGTCAATCCTTTCGTATCTGATCGATGCAATTTTGTCGTCCCAATCCAATAGTCTCGGGGCGTTGCCCGGAAACAGCACAAGCGACTTGTCGCCCTGCATGTATCTCTTTGCATACAATGTCACCTTGAGACCCCTGCCCACTCGAATTGAACTAATCTTGTTGGTGCCGATATGCTCACCGCCAAAGGGCATGCGAAAGTCTTCGGTATGGTGATCATTCACGCCAATGTTGAAACGAACGTTCTTGCCGTTGAAATTTTCTCCTTCGTATAAATGGACACAGTAATCATCGGTCATTTCGAGATACTGTTGGGCGAGAGCAAACGACGGTGTGAGAATCAGCAGGCCGACGGTTAAAAGACGAAGCAGGGATTTCATGGTATCTCCTTGAGTGTTGTTTCTGGAATTCGTTGTCTTGTGCAGCCAAACGCTCTGCCATGAAGTGCCATGGCAGAGCATCAGTCCTATCGTACGATCAATCTACTTACCAATTTCTTCCGGTCATTTCGACACGGAGATCCGGCGGACTTTGTGAAGGTTCGAGTAGAGCCCGGTCGCTGCGGTGAAGCCAAAATAGACTTGTTGGCCGGCCAATCCATTTTCCGGAATGCTTGTGTTTTTGAACACCTGCTTTCCGTCCAGCGTCAAGTTAAAGGTCTGCTCTGCAGCGTTCCACTCGAACGTCATCGGATGGTACTTGCCATCCTCAAGATTCTCGACTTCCACATAGTCGGAGGCGGTGTGGATGGGGCTGCCGTTCGTGCGGACAGCGACGTGGTCCTGAGCCGGGTCGTTGAGTTCATCACGGTTTTGATACGTGTCGAACTCGATGGCAATCGATGGCGAC
>JBGSIY010001082.1:0-4800 GCA_041742275.1 Pirellulaceae bacterium
TAGCGCCGACGATCGATGATTGATCCGAAACATTTCAAATTGAGTCCTACAAAGAGTTTCTATGTCCCTTGAGAAAGTCAGGCCGATCAGCAGTGCTCAGAATCCAAAATTCAAGGCAGCGTTGCGATTGCATGCGAGCCGCGGAAGAAAGCAGCAAGGGCGATTTCTGATCCATGGTGCTCGTGAGGTGTCCCGAGCCCTACAAGCGGGTCGTTATCGGTTGGCTGAAGTCTTCGTCTGCTCAGCATTGACAGACACGTCGCAGTTAGACTTGATCTTGCCTCAAGCCGAAGCGACGGAGGTCGGTGTTTTTGAGGTGCCTTTGGAACTTTTTTCCAAGCTGGCTTACGGCGACCGCAGCGATGGTTGGGTGGCCGTCGCGTTTCAGCAAAAACGGCAGTTGGTCGATTTGTCCTTGCCTGATGGCGAACCCAATGAACGGACGATTGTCGTGGTCCTCGAGGGATTGGAGAAGCCGGGTAATCTGGGCGCTGTGGCCCGCTCGGCCGATGGCGCAGGCGTGCATGCCTTGATTTCCGCGAACCCTTGTACTGATATTTTTCATCCAAATGCGATTCGCGCAAGCCTGGGCACTTTATTGGCTATGCCTGTTGCCGAGGCCGATTCCGCCTCCGTTTTAAATTGGTTGATAGAAAACGGTTTCTCCATTTATGCGGCTTGGGTCGGCGCTGAGCACAGTTATCAGCAAATCAACTATCCAATGCGAACGGCGATCGTATTGGGGAACGAGGCGGAGGGATTAAGTGATGTCTGGCGAGGGGCCGCTGTGACCCCGATTGGACTGCCAATGCGTGGCATCGCGGATAGTCTGAATATTTCGGCTGCAGCGGCCGTGTTGATGTACGAAGTAGCGACTCAGAGCGCCCCGTAACGCCCCTAAGCTAAACGCGTTCGGAGTAAAAATCTCTGGGCCTAAGGAATTCCTGGTGCCCCTAATTTTACCTGGTGCCTCTAATTTTAGTGGTCGACGTTTTTGAGGATCGACGTTTTTGAAAATCAAATAGCGCCGCTGGAAACGGATTTGTCTTTGGTGTTCGACAAAACCAATTTTCGAGAATTGTTTTTTGGGTCGCTATTGTTTTTAGGCAGGGTGGTTCGGCGAAGGGCCCAGAAGAGCATGCACCAGAAGCCGATAAAACCGAACAAGATCAAAAAGTTGGTTCGGCCAAAGCTGCGTTGAGTGCCGGGGACGATGAACTGCGGAGCGTGTTCTCCTTCACCGCTGACATGAGAGCGAAACGCAACCAGTTCCGTACTGTTGGCATTGAAACGGGACATGAAATCATAACCCAATTCCACTTTCATCTGAGCTTCCGGGCGAAGGTTGAAGCCACCCATTCCAGGAATCAGAAGTTGATTGTCGCCATTTTTGTCCAGCAACATTTTTGTGAGTTGGTTGTTCCCGGAATCAAGAATCGTAAATTCTAAAGCCTCGAGTTTAAGAGGGTTGTGGCTGCCCGCGTTACCGAAGTCAACGAGAAAAACTAATTGCTCGGTGGAGTCGATTCCTTGTGCCTTCAAGTGTTGCCACAAATCTCCAGCACTAATGGAACATTCACTGCAACCGTCTTCCAACAAAATGCCTTCATGAGGTTGGAGCTTGAAGCAATTGATACCGACGTCCATTCCTGGTGAGCAATCAAAATCACCAATCGTCTGCGGTTGTGGCCGGGAATGGTCAATGATGATCTCGTCGGCAAGTACCATGGAGGCGGGCATGATGAAGCCGGGAACGCCCCCCCACAAGAGGCACACCAAGGCAAATACCGCAAGAGCGTGACGTCCTACTAAAGTGGAGCGCGACGGGTTTCTAATTTGAGAGTCTGGTATCATAAAAGTGAGCTGAGAGCCGAGGACCAAACAACGGGTGCAAATTGGATCGCGGAGACAATATAACTTTGTGAAAGTAAATCTCTATCGAGTGGTTAAATGACAAGGACCAAAGATTCTGCGAGCTGGTGGAAGAAAGGTTTCCAGCCTTACAGACATCATAGCTCATAAGAGGTCAAATTAAACGGGTGTTCCTTGCTTTTTCCCTGAAAACTTGATGAAATTAGCTTAACACCCGCATTAATCCGGGTATTTCAAATCCCTCCCCGGACTTGCTTGCTGGCCTCCTGTCATGATCGGGAGGATTAACGGCGTCCTTCGTACAAGACATCTAGGCCCTGACGGGACTTCAAAGCGCTGCTGCCGCGAAAAATGAAAGACGACACGAATCGAAAGAGTTCGGTTGTCGAATAACTTTTTAGCTTGCGGGACGATGTCAGAACGGGTTGGCTCATCAGCACAAACCGCCCTCGTCGCTTGACGGCCCTGGAAAAGAAAAATTCTTCAGCAGCAAAGAACTCTTCATTAAAACCACCAAAACCCAGAAACAAATCGCGACGACAAAACATAAAACACCCGGCTGCCAAACGCCCGAGTCGCTGCCAGGCCACGGAAACGCCGACATACATCAGGAACTTCAACCAGGGAACATTTGGCTTGTCGTCAATGTCGGCAATGGCCCCACCTCCCGCCACGCCTTGGTGCATCAACGAAATCATCCGCCTAAAGGTCGGAACGGGAACGACTGTATCGGCATCGACGAACAGCAACCAATCGCCTTGGGCCGCCGCTGCTCCCGCGTTCCTCACAGCACCAATGTTACGCAAGGTTACATCGATGACGCGGGCGCCGCTGTTTTCTGCGATTGTCTTGGTGGCATCCGTTGAATCATCGTTGACCACAATCAACTCATACTGGCTTGCGGGAACGTCCGTCTGTTGGGTAGAGGCGGCGAACTTCAGTTCCTGGCAACAAACGTTAAGGGCATCCAGAGTTCGTTGGATGTATTTGGCCTCATTGTGAGCGGGAACAATGATGGACAGAAAAACTGTATTGGGCGAGTTCGGTGAACTTGGGGTCATTCGTTTCTTGTTTCTCATTGATCTCAGGCTTCCCCGGAAAAAAGTCAAATCGCCCAAAGTAAAATTTCGCTGTCGTTTCAGAATTCCTGGCAAGTATTCAACGTTTCTCATTGTGCCGTAAACGAGTATACTTTAGCAACCAGCTTGACCTAGCATCGAAGACAAATCAAAACGCAAATAAAAAACATGCGCAAATCCAGAGGTTGTGGGTATGAATCAAGTTTTGGCAGTCATCTTGGCCGGTGGTAAGGGAACGCGACTGGAGCCATTGACACGCGATCGCGCGAAACCGGCGGTACCTTTTGGCGGAGCCTATCGAATCATTGATTTTACAATGTCCAATTGTTTGAACAGTGGTATTCGTCGCATTCAAGTTTTGACTCAATATAAGGCCTCGAGTCTGGACCGGCATTTGAATCTCGGCTGGCAACCTTTTTTCTGTCGCGAACTCGGTGAACACGTAGACATATTGCCTCCCCAACAGCGAATTGACGAAAATTGGTATCAGGGGACGGCCGACGCCGTCTATCAAAATATTTATTCATTGGAGAAGGAACGCCCGAAATATGTTGTGATCTTGGCTGGCGATCATATCTACAAAATGAACTATCAAAAAATGGTGGATTACCATGAACGGATGGGGGCAGACCTCACGATTGGTGCTCTTCCTGTTGACTTGAAGTCGGGTCAACAATTTGGCGTGATGCAGGTGGATGAAAACGATCGCATTGTGGGCTTCGAGGAAAAACCAAAACAGCCGCGTGCGTTGCCGGGAAATCCCCACGAATGTTTGGCCAGCATGGGCATTTATGTCTTCACCGCCAAATTTCTGTTTGAGCAACTGCTGAAAGATGCCAACAATCGCACCAGTTCGCATGACTTTGGTAAAAACATTATTCCTTCGATCATCGACAACCACCGTGTCTTCGCATTTCCGTTCTTGGATGAAAACGGTAAGACCCAGGCCTACTGGCGCGACGTAGGCACCATTGACGCCTATTACGAGGCCAATTGCGATTTGATTAAGGTCAGTCCGTTGCTCAACGTCTATGATCGAGCATGGCCGTTGCGAACGCACCAGCCGAATTTGCCCCCGCCGAAGTTTGTGTTCGATGATCGCGAAAAAGGGGACTTCGAACGAGTTGGTTGTGCAGTCGATAGTATTGTTTGCAATGGAACCATTGTCTCGGGAGGTCGAGTACAGCGGAGCGTGATCGGCCGTGAGGTTCGCATTAACAGTTATGCTCAAGTCACCGATTCGATTTTGTTTGATCGCGTGACCATCGGTCGCCATGCTATCGTGCATCGGGCGATTATTGACAAAGACGTTGTCGTGCCGGACGGTGTGAAGATCGGGGTTGATCCACGGCTCGATGCGCGGCGGGGATTTGTTGTCAGCGAAGGTGGAGTGGTCGTTGTTGGCAAAGCCGATGTGATCGCACTCGAGAAAGAGTTGGCCGCCGGATAGGGCCAAGGTTATCTGCGGTAGCGTTCTGTTTTCAATGTAGCACTAGAATTAAGCGTTACATTTTTGAAAAAAGGAGTTGCCAGCGACATGTTGGCCGACATGGGTACGGATATCGAAACGGTTACCTGGGAAGTTGCTTCAGTAATAGCCGAGGGCATGATCTGTGTTTGGTAATCGGCAACGCCCACTCCGCTCAGAATACTGTCGATCACCTCATGGGCCTCTGAGGGATGAGCGCCGGGGACTTTGATGGCTCGGCAGGCTTCGTAGGCGGCATTAGAAATCGCTTGTCGAACAAAATAGGCTCGCGAGATCTCCAAGGAGAAAAACACGAACAGAAAGAGGACGGGAAGGCAAATCGCGACCTCAACCGTTACGGCACCACGACGTTGCTGGTAT
>JBGSIY010001083.1:0-2397 GCA_041742275.1 Pirellulaceae bacterium
GAAAGCTGTCGAGGGCGACGACCCTTGCGGTTTAATAGTTGATTTAAAAAATGAAGAGGAGACATGGCCCCATCCCTTGGTTTGCCAAGCGTTCGGAAGTCGAAAACGGCGCGGAGACTAGAAGAATCCTGAAAAAACGTCAAGACGCTTGCAAAAATGAGCCCGAACTCAATAGGCCCAAGCCCAAAACCAAGTGATTGCTAGCGGAGCGTCTAAAAAATCAGTTGTTTTTACGGCGGGGAGGCCTGCACAGGAACCTTGAGCACGTCGAGGGATGGACATTATGAAATTGTCGTTGTGTCGGGATCGGAGACCCGGTTCAACGATTTACGGGTCGGAATTTCAGGACGCCAGTAGGGGCGACGAACAATTTTCTGAAGAAAAAAATTCAGTTTCAAACTGACCCACGAAAAAGGCCCTTATTCATTTCTGAACAAGGGCCTTTGAGAATTTGGCAAGTTTCGAGAATTGTGTCGGTTCCAGGAACAACAAAAAACTTGCCTTAGCGATGTTTCGTTTCGTTCATCATTAGGAAAACTATTTGCCGTTAGTTGCAGCAAACACTACCCATGCCGCCTCGATTTCCCAGTTTTCCGCAAAGCCGCGCAAAGAAACCAGGTTTTTTGGCGCAAGGATCACAAACGGGGGCGGGGCAGCAGGTAGCTACCGGAGCACAGCAGCAAGTCTGAACGGGAACCGTTCGGCAGGTGGTCACGGGCACGCGGCGGCAGGTTTTCACGTTAACTCGATAAGGTACGCATTTTGTGTATCGGCATCCACATGCGTCGACACAAGTCACTCGTTTCATCCGTGTCACAGTTCGGCATTCTGTCACTAGGCGATAAGTAGTCTGACAACATGTTTGTGTCGTCACGCAACATGAACGATTTCCACAGGAATTACAAGCTGAAGCATAACTTGCAATCGACATCAATCCTGCAATCAATAACGGCATTAACAATCGGTTCATTCGTAGGGTCTCCTTTTTAAGATTTGAAATACCGATACCTCCTAAATTACTATTGGGAAGTTTACACAATACGCACAAACCTGAAAACCACTCATTTATCCTCGTATCGGGTAAAAACTCCAACTTTTTTCTGGTCCGTAAAGATTAGAGAAAACGAGGCATTTATCGAACCGGAAGCTGCTAGCTTCCAAGGAAATCAGGTCAAAGCCCCCAAATGCACCCTGAACATCCATATTGCTGCACCGAAACCGATTCAGGATTGCCTAGGTTCTGAGTGAAAATGGGCCGTATTCGGTGAAACGAAAGGCTCCTATTTTGAGGTGCGAATGCCAAATGGCACTGTCAAATTTCCCCCGTTTGTTTGTCCCGATTAATTTGACTTAGCCCGGCCCCGGAGTTCCGCCGTTCCCCACAAACTGGGATCCTCGGCAAAAGGCATTTCGTTCCCGACAGAAAAAGTTTGCCATCCAAACTCTTGATCAAACGACGCGATTTGAAATCCCAACAAACGATGTTCCGCTGGATCCCAACCATTCAACAACGCTTTGCCGATCTGCAATTGCATCGAGTAACCATCCTTGTTCACTTGGCTTTCCACCAACATTTTCGCTCGGTTGATCGACGGACTGTCTTCTTTCGCTCGATTAATTTTTAACATCATTCCCATGCCAGGAGTCTTTCCTGATCCGCCACTGGGCATCGCGACAAACCAATGACAGTAACGAGTGGCGCGATGAACATTGTTGGTATCGCGCGTATCGATCCAGATCTGTAACGAATCACTTTCTAACAACTGATTGGGTTTGCACCACAAACTACGCTCTTTATTTTTGACTTCGACGGAAAAATTCAAACCATGTTCGGACCAGCCTCCCCGCCAGTCCGCATAGGCGACTTGCCCTTCGAATTTACCAAACGAAGGAATTCGATGTTCTTCCCCCAGTTCGCACGTTGACCGGGTGGGGGTTGCCATTTCTTGCAGTGGAAACCGATATCGAAACAGGAGATTACGAGGGATTTGAACGGGAGTGCTGTTGCTCATGTTTGTCACGACTTTCAAATTCGGTTTGTCATGTGAGGATCTGGAAAAAACAGGTTGCCCATCAATTTTTCACTTTGGGTCAGAGGTGCACACCAATGTACGTCTGACGGTTAAACGAGGATTCTTTTTCGCGCGAGTTACCGGGTTAAGGAATAACGCTACGCCTCAATCAAAAATAAATCTCACGCATTCAGAACCGTGGCCATGTGTTCCGACAGAAACGCCTTTAGATCCGGCGACGTGACTTGTTCGACGCTGGTGAACGCCAACTTTATCACGTCGATATCTCCCGCACTTTGCACCAATTCACGTTGGGAGGCCAATTCGGCGACACGACCCATGGTGAATTTGCCAGTGGGTGCGGGGAGGTGCAACCAGACAGCAT
>JBGSIY010001084.1:0-16489 GCA_041742275.1 Pirellulaceae bacterium
CTTAGGGGCCAGTGGTGGCTTGGAACTGATTTTGTCGATCAAGGCGATCTTGGAGTCCAAAATTCCGCCGACGATTAATCTTACCAACCCCGATCCCGAGTGTGATTTGAACTACACTCCGAATGTCGCCGCAGATCAAGAAATCAATTATGCAATGAGCAACAGCTTCGGCTTTGGCGGCCACAACGCATCCATTATCGTCAAAAAATTTGCCGTTTAATTGAAGCCGTCGACGTTCAATAAACTCGTATTAGGCTTCGACGGGCAATTGTTTGGTTTGGCAAATCCCCTGACTCAATGGTAACCATGCTCGCCATGGCATGAGAGCAGGGGGACGTGAGCTGGTGGGCGTGAACGCGGTTTCCAATCGTCTTCGACGATTTGTTATGGGCGCAGCAGGACTTACGTCGCAGACTTTCGGCTACGTCGTTTGTCACTGCGGATAACTCTCGCGGATAACGCTCACTGTGGACAACTCTCACCGTCGACAATTTTTACCGTGGAAATCCGGTACCGGAGACCTTCATCTCCAATGGCAACTGTTTGCAGGTTGCAGTCGACGTGTTGATCGTTTGTTCCGGCGAACGACTACCAACTGTGATGGGCATGCGTATTGCTATGTCGCACGGACTCGCGATGGTATTCGGTCGTGACTTCCTCGATCAATCGTGCCGTCTCGGCAAAACCGGGGAATTCATGCGAGAATCCCGGCATGGCTCGATCGATGGTCCCACGAGCGGCGTGAACGAGATGGGCTAAAAGATCCATCGGGTCTTCGTCACCCACGGCCAAGCGGATAGTCGTGGGGGTCAGTCCACCGGCCGCCAGTGCTTGGGCATCCAGTTCGGAATGGGTCGTCAGGGCTGGGCAACTGACAATGGTGTTGGATTGTCCCAAACTGATCATATGTCCGAAGGTGGGCGACAGAGCGTCAAAGAACTGTTGGAAAATATCGCGCGGAATCGAGCCCATGTCGATCGTGAAGAGGGGCGCTGGGAGACCCAGATGCATTAACTTTTTTCGCAGTTCGGAATTCGAATTGGATTCGATCGCATTGCAATTCACGTTGATGCGAGGATGCGCGTTCAGGAACTCAGCCAAGATTTTGGTGTTGATACATTTTTGCATCATCCGCAGAGACAGCGTCCGTGTTCCCTGTATGACTTCAAACGCAGCGTCGGCATTCAGAAACGCGCCTTTGACGTAATAGACGTTCCAAAACATCGTCTCGTCCCAATTGCGGCCGCCCATCGATTGGCCTTTGGGAATAAACATGTCGATATTGCGGGCAATCACACAACCGGCGATCACGCTGCCGCATCCGCTCAGGTCCTTAGTGTAGGAGTGAATAACAAAATCAGGGCGTTCCGCTTCGTCTTCGCGTTGCAAGGGTTTCAGCAGGAAAGGAGTTCCCACCGTAGCATCCAACATGACTTGTAATCCAGCGGCATGAGCCATTTTGCAAATCCCGGGAACATCGAGAACGTAACCATGCGGATTGCAGGGCGATTCCAAATAAACGTAAATATGGCGTCCCCGCGCGAGGCGGTCGGCATGCTTGTTTTGCGTGGCCTGCAGGCATGCTGCAAACGCGGCGGCGTCAGCGCCATCGAACGTTTCGACGGCAATATCCAGATTTCCCGGTTTGCCGAACCAGTCGTGGATCAATTGGTGGGCACCGCCGTAGATATTCCGGCTGGTGATCAGAATATCGTCGCGGCCCAATAGGTGGGACAAGGTGGCATCGATGGCCGCCATCCCGCTATTGAAGTTCCAAGCAAAATACTGGTCCGCCAACGGTCCACATTCCAGATCGACAATGTGATTAGCCAAACAAACGCTCGTCGGATTCAGCAAACGAGAATAAATCTCGAGCATCAATTCTTGGCCTTTAAACGCGTCTTCAATCCATTCGGCACAAGCGTAAATGTAGGTTGCTGTGCGACTGATGACGGGGGTCGCAGAAAAGATGGCCGTAACATTGTCAAAAACGGGATAGGGGCCTTTGGCGGCCTGAGTCGCTTGGGAATAGCCTAGAGCTTGATAGTTTTTGCGAAAGGGATTCTGGAGGTTGTCCAAGAGTTTCGCCAATTGGAAGGCGAGAAACTTTTTCGCGTTAAAATATCGGATGCAATCGGCATGATCGATCTCCTGCATGCCCTTGAGGGTCAACCGCCATAAGTGATCGATATCATCATGGCTTTGATACATCCTGCCCACGATGTCGGCCAAATGTTGACCGTATTCCGTTGTCGCATCAATTCCAAAATGGTTCAGTTGTTCCGTGACCAATTCGTCCAACGTCGTTGCTTGCGTCGAACTCCTCAAAGGGGAAAGATTTTTCATCTTATCGATAGAAGGCTGTGCGTTTGCGGCCATGGAGAGAACCTGCGTGGTTGAGTGTCTGATTTGGAATCATTTTATTTGAGTTGACACAGCCGGAATCCGCAATCGGTATAGGTCATTCTGGCAGTTGTGAAAAAAAGACACATTGCGGAAATCTTCGTTCGTGGCAGGCCCGTTTTTCTTCGTTAAATAAGTCAGATTCATACGAGAACTCGAGAGTTGTGGTAGAATGCATCAACGTCGAAAAATGTTTGATCAGTGACGATAGGAGTGTGAGCTTGAAGCGGACAACTACTCAACGCCAGGCCAAGGTGTTTTTTCTGTGGCCGATGATCGTACTCATGAGCCAGTCACTGGCTGGGGAAGCGCAACAGGTCAACTATCGGGAACAAGTTCAACCGATTTTGTCGAAGAATTGTTACCCCTGTCATGGACCCGATGGAAATCATCGCGAAGCCGAATTGCGTTTCGACGTCGACGAAGAGCATACCCGCGAGTTGATCAACCCTGGGCAGGCTGGCGATAGCGAGTTCTTGCGTCGTCTCAATTCCCAGGATGAGCAGGAGGTCATGCCTCCCCCCGACTCCGGTAAATCGTTGACCCCCGCAGAACTGGAAATTCTTCGCGGTTGGGTGGAACAAGGAGCCGATTGGCAACAACATTGGGCTTTTGAACCGCTCCAGCCGGTGGTTCCCCCGGTTATGAATTCGCAGTGGTGTCAAAACGCGGTCGATCAATTTGTGCTCCAGCGAATGCACGGAGCCGGTCTCTCCCCTGCCCCGCCAGCGGACAAACGTATTTTAATGCGACGTGTCTATTTTGATTTGATAGGTAAACAACCGACATGGCAGCAACTCCAGTCCTTTCTCAATGATGCGAGTCCGGAAGCTTTTGAACGGGTGGTCGATGAATTGCTCGCGTCACCCCATTTTGGTGAACAGATGGCCGTCCGTTGGTTGGATGCGGCCCGTTACGCCGATACCAATGGGTACCAAAACGATTTCTTGCGAAGTATGTGGCCATGGCGTGATTGGGCCATCAACGCGTTCAATAAAAACATGCCTTATGACCAATTTATCAAAGAACAATTGGCAGGGGACTTGCTGCCCAATCCGACGACAGAGCAATTGATTGCCACCGGTTTTAACCGCAACAATCGCTCGGTTACCGAGGGGGGATCGATCGAAGAAGAATGGAGAATTGAGAACGCTATCGATCGCGTTGAAACAACCGCCGCGACCTTTATGGGTTTGACACTTGGTTGCGCTCGATGCCACGATCATAAATACGATCCTGTCTCGCAACGAGAGTTCTATCAATTTTTTGCCTTTTTTAACAACATCGACGAAAAAGGGGTCTACAACGAGCAGCGTGGAAATACGGAACCCCTGCTCAAAGTACCGACTCCAGAGCAACTGGCGCAACTGGCCACATTGCAAGGACAAATTGATTCGCTGCGAATGGAACTTGAGGCCTCGCCGGATCAGCCGAATCACTCGCTCGAGCGTTGGCGAAATGAATTTCCAGTCGCAGCCAATCGCGATTGGCCCCAACCCGTTTATAGGTTTTCCCCGGGAGACGGCGAAACATGGAAGGAATGGGGGCCGACGGCGCGCGGTATCGAATTGACAGGGCAGAACGACGCGTTGCCAAAATCTGAATTTAAAACGGAGCTGACATTCGAACGCGATGTCTCCTTCAGTTGGTCGGTGTGGGTCAAAGGTGATTCTCGGGGTTCCGTTTTTGGAAAAATGGATGAAGGGAATCAGTATCGCGGTATCGATGGGATTGTCTTAGAAGATGGTCGCCTGAAAATCCATTTGATTCACAAGTGGAAGGTAAACGCCGTCGCCGTACTGACGAAGGCTCCGTTACCGGC
Organism: Pirellulaceae bacterium; assembly: GCA_041742275.1. Lineage (GTDB taxonomy): Bacteria > Planctomycetota > Planctomycetia > Pirellulales > Pirellulaceae > BJ22. The sequence continues at coordinate 4,226 of JBGSIY010001084.1, forward strand.
CGAAGGTTGGGTGGCCGTGACGGTTACCTACGATGGCCGTTCGAAGGCCGAAGGCTATAAAATTTATATCGATGGAAAACCGGTACCCATGGAAATCGATATTGATACCTTATCCGAATCGATCCAAACCGAGGTGCCGTTCAAAATCGGTCAACGTCATCGTTCTGAGCATTTCCAAGGAACTCTGTCCGACTTTCGGTGGTATACCGTTGAATTGACAGCTGCCGACGTTCTGGATTTGTGGAGGCGATCCTTGTTACAGCAAATCGCTTCCGATGCAACGGGGGCGGCAGAGGGAAAGGCGACCGAAGGCCTAGAGACCGAGGGAACAGAATCAGTCAAAGTGACTCAACGTTATGTCGAACTACTAGAAAAACAGGACTTGCGCCAACGCCTGGCCGGCCTGCAAGCAGAACGAGACAAACTCGAGCAGTCTCAGCAAACGACCATGATCATGCGGGATCGCGCTGAATATCGAGAAACCTATTTGTTACGACGAGGGCAATATGACTTACCCGATACGAGTGAAGCTCTATGGCCAGCCATGCCTGCGGTTTTGCCGCCACTCCCCCCCGACGCACCTGCCAATCGTTTGGGTTTGGCATTATGGATGACCGATCCAAACAATCCGTTGGTATCGCGTGTCGCTGTCAATCGTGTTTGGTTCCAGATTTTTGGGCGAGGGATTGTTGATTCGGTAGACAATTTTGGTGTCCAAGGTACACCGCCAACCCATCCTCAGCTATTGGATTGGCTGGCTCAAGACTTTCAAAAATCTGGCTGGGATGTAAAGCGGCTGGTCAAACAAATTGTGATGAGCGCGACCTACCGTCAGTCCTCGGAGGCATCGACAACGCAATTGGAAGCCGACCCGGGGAATCATTTTTACACACGGGGAACGCGGCAACGATTGACCGGCGAGATGTTGCGCGATAATGCCTTGTTTGTGTCGGGTTTATTAGTAGAAAAATTAGGTGGTCCGTCGGTGGCACCCTATCAACCCGAGGGTCTGTGGGAAGAATTGGCTGGTGGGGCGAGCAATGGTCCCTATGTCATGTCCCAAGGTGACGACTTGTTTCGTCGCAGTTTGTATACCTATCGAAAACGAACGGTTTCTCATCCCACGGTCGCGACGTTTGATGCCCCCAGTTGGGAGATTTGCCAAATTAAACGAGCCACCACGAACACCCCGTTGCAAGCCTTGGCGTTACTCAATGACGTCACATATGTTGAAGCCGCTCGCCACCTTGCTCGCCAAATGTTGAGCGAACCATCGGAAGTACCCGAGCAAGTCATCGCCGCCGGTTTTAGGACAGCCATTTTGCGGGAGCCGACCGAACGAGAACTGAGTGTTTTGGTGCAGGGTTGGAATAATTACTGGGAATTCTATCGAGATCACCCCGAGGCAGCTCAAGAACTTCTGTCGATCGGTGCTACGGCGGAGGCCGCACTGCCGGAGTCGGCATTGGATGCAGCACGGTTAGCCGCCTACGCGACAACGGCATCGGTGATTCTGAATTTAGATGAGTTTATTGTAAAAGAGTAAAATAAATGGATGCGCTACAGAATTCAATGATCAATAATCGTCGCCTGTTCCTGAAGTCCACGGGTGTGAGTCTTGGAGCGATTGCAGCCGCAGCCATGCAAAGCGGAGCCGTCTCTGCCGGCCATATTCCGTTCTCTGATCGAGAGGAGGGAGGCATCGTTGGCGTACCCCACCATCGTCCGACCGCCAAACGGATAATCTATTTGTTTCAATCGGGGGCTCCCTCACAATACGAAACGTTTGATTACAAGCCTGAATTACAGCGATTGGCCGATACGGAGCTACCCGATTCGATTCGAGGTGGCCAGCGTTTGACCGGAATGACTTCGGGCCAATCTCGTTTTCCGATTGCCCCGTCCGTATTCAACTTTCGCCAACACGGGGATTCCGGAATTTGGATCAGCGACTTGTTGCCGAAAATTGCCGAGCAGGCGGACAAGTTGTGCGTGATCCGTTCGATGTACACCGAAGCCATCAATCATGACCCGGCGATCACGTTTTTTCAAACGGGCTCGCAGTTGGGAGGCAGGCCCAGCATGGGAGCGTGGGTGGCGTATGGACTGGGCACGTTAAACGAAAATTTACCGAGCTATGTTGTGATGGTGTCACGGGGAACGGGACGGGCCGCGGGTCAACCTCTTTACGATCGTTTGTGGGGAACCGGCCCGTTGCCAGGTAAACACCAAGGCGTGAAGTTGCGGGCGGGGGTCGATCCGATTTTGTACTTGGCGAATCCTGCAGGATGCCCCGATCAGGTGCGGCGACGGATGCTAGATGACCTTCGCGAACTCAATCAGGACACACTCTTGAGGACCAACGACGCAGAAGTAAAAACTCGAATTGAACAATACGAATTAGCCTTTCGAATGCAGGCTTCTGTACCCGACCTCACCGACTTGTCCGGGGAACCGCAATCGGTGCTGGATAAATATGGACCGGATGTCATGCGTCCAGGAACGTATGCGCGAAACTGTCTGCTCGCGCGACGTTTGGCGGAACGCGATGTCCGTTTTATACAATTATTTCATATGGGCTGGGATCAGCACGATAACTTGCCTGACCATATGACTAAGCAATGTAAAGACACGGATCAACCGACAGCAGCTTTGCTTGAGGACTTGGAGCAACGCGGCTTGCTCGAGGACACGTTAGTTGTTTGGGGCGGTGAATTTGGAAGGACCGTCTATTGCCAAGGGACATTGACCAAAGAAAATTACGGACGAGATCATCATCCGCGATGTTTTTCGATTTTCATGGCTGGAGGTGGAATACAGGGCGGGATGGTTCACGGCACGACTGACGATTTTGGTTACAACACCGTCGCCGACCCAGTCCATGTCAATGATTTGCATGCCACCCTATTGCACGCTCTGGGAATCGACCATCGTCGACTGACCGTTCCCTTTCAAGGGTTGGATTTGAAACTCAGCGGCGTCGAAGAACGGAACCCGGTACTCGCGATTTTAAGAGAAAAAGGCTAATTCAATCCTCGAACTGGGCGGCAAGCCGGGTTCTTGCTCGCCCATGAGAAGCGGAAGTTTGTTCGAGTTCATTTATCGATTACTTGGGGGTTCCTTCGTGTTTTTGGATGGAGAACGATCCCCCGCCCTCCCGTTTGGAATGGTACATCAATTGATCCGCTTGATCTATCAACCAGTTAGGGTCAGGCGTGTCCCCTTTTTGCGGCTGATAGAACGTACATCCGACGCTTAATGAGACAGGCATTAGTTCTTTGGAAGGCAACTCGAGGGCGGGAATGTCCGAGGCAATTCGCCGAACGACATTTTCTAAATCCATCTCTTTGATTTGTTGCATGACGACCAGAAACTCATCGCCCCCCAAACGGATAGCGAAGTCGTGCTTGCGAGTCGATTTGCCTAGCCACTCGGCAATGTGTTGAATGGTCTTGTCACCCGCCGCGTGGCCGTGGTTGTCATTGATGCTTTTAAATTTGTCGACATCAAAAAAAAGAAAAGCCAACGGCGTGAGTTTCTGAATGGAGACTTCCATCAGTTCGCCCAGCTTTTTATGCATGTAACGTCGATTGTAGAGGCCAGATAAACTGTCGCGATACATGGCTTCGTCGTCTACGTCACGCTTGCGCGATTTCGATTGCTCTAACAGTTTGAGTTGGTTTTCTAAGGCAATTTCTTCAATCAACGATTTGGCCTTGGCGACCAAGCGTTCCGAAGAGATGTTTTGGCCAATATTGAACGAGAAAAGGGCGGAGTATTGGTTGACCCCTTTATCGATCTCGCCCACAATTTCACTGGCATGGGCCTCATCGATACCCAAGTGGGATTTTAAGAACGACGCCCAATTGTCAACGGCGACCTCCAACGGGATGGTTGAATCGCGATTGGAGAACAGCATTTCCGTGCCTTGACTCGCCGCTTGTAGGGCAACAGCCAGTTGGTTATTCGCACCTTTGATATGGGGGACAACACGATCATGATGGTGTTGGATGGCATCTCCAAAAGAGTCGCCCATCCCCCAACGCTTGAGGATTTCCATCGTGACGTCGACGTGAGAGAAGCCAAAGTAGTTACGTTCCTCGGTCGTGACATCAGGGAATCGAGCTCGATCCAAAATGTTTTCTAGGTATTCGGCTGGGGCTTCGGAAACCATTGCCAGAATGCCGATGTCCTGCAGCATGGCTGCCAAAAAAAATGTGGGTGGATCGGCACCCACAATTTGTTCAGCAATCAATTCGGCAATCACCGCTTGAGTCAGAGAGCTACGCCAAAGATTTTGCAGAACAGGTTCCAATTCTTTCTGATGTGACTCGTGTTGCGACAAGTGAAAACTCAGAATTAGAGTACGCAACATTGTCGTACCCAACTTGGGAATCGCCTGCTCAATGGCCTCAATTTTGTGGCGAAATCCGAACAATGCAGAATTCACGGTCTTGAGAATTTTACCACTGATGACAGGATCCGAACGGATGATTCGACTGAGTTCCCGAAAGTCGGGTTCGTCTTGTTGAGCGACTTGAACGAGTTTTAACGCAACCTCTGGCAAGGTAGGTAAGCGATTGCTCTCGGCAAATTCAGAAATGCTGTGAGCGAGAGGGGAAGACTGTAAAAATGCATTCATCGATTATCCTCAAAACGTAAGAAAAACCACGGTGTTTCGGATATATCGGCAAATAGAAGGGGGGGCAGTATTCGATTTAGGGATAAGATCACCTCATTGGAGGAGAAATTTAGCTACGGAAGGGGAAAAATAGGAAAATCCATTCCGGTTTTAATATTTTGTGTGGGTTCGGTGACTCGAAGTGGCGTCGCGTCGGAAATTTAACCCCTTTTACACCTCGAATCGTCTTGGGCCTGCTTCGTTAATTTTAAATGTAAATGCCTCAGAACCACGGCAAACTTTGATCGAGTGACACACGATGAATCGGCGAAAATCCGGGGTTGATGCAATAAAAAGATTCGGTGCGGGAGCGGTGACTAAAAATCGTTAGGACAAGCCCGATCAACAAAATCCCGTTGCTCAGGAGTCAGTGTTTCGCGGATGGCGGTTGGCAGGATGGTAGTGTTGTCAAATTGGGCAGCCAAAATCGGAGTGCCCGCATCGGCCTGGACAAACGTAGCCCCAATCAAAGAAGCGCCAGTGAGGTCGGCGCCCGAAAGGTTGGCACCCGCCAGATTAGCCCCCTCCAGGTCGGCGTGGACAAACGTTGCGGAAGCCAGATTCGCCCGTTCCAAATGCGCATTCGATAGATTTGCAGTTGAAAAGTTGGCATTCACCAAGATGCAATCTCGAAAATTTCCATCCCTCAACTGAGAATTTTTGGCATTCAATCCTGTTAGGTCACGTTGGCTGCAATCAATGCTCCGCAAATCTCTGTTGGAAAAATCTCGATTGACTATTAACGCCATGGCTTCACGGCGATCCAGTTGGGGTGCCATATATCGCTGTTCCAACCAGGGATCGGCATTGTTGTGGTAACCGGATTGGGCCTCCCACATGCCGAGTCGGTCTTCTGCTAGGAGGTCAATCCGTTCCAGCCATTTAACACTTTTGTAAAAATAACGACCGGAAACGATATTGCGGATGGGTCCGCCGTGGTCGGTTCCCAGCAGTTCACCATCAACATGGGTGGCTATAAGTGTGTTTTGTGCCACAGCCACATCCAATGGAAGGGACGAACTGTGATTTCGATTTGATCTGGAAACAAAGGAGACGAATTTGGCATCCGAATCGAAGTCGATTTGATTCAAGAGGTCAGCCAGGAGGACTCCCGAGAATGTGACGTCCAATCGCGACCAACGCGTCACACAATGAATGTCCAAGGTTTGCGAAGTCTGGGGCCAAGAGTAAATTTGCTCAAGAGAAAACGTTACGGGCGAATCGGTCATACCGCCCATTGTCAAACTCCACGGTGCCGAGGATTCGCGTGGTAAACGTTCGCCGATTATCGGCCATTTCCCCGGTGCGACCAATTGTTGTCCAGGAGGAATGCGCCGAGGGTCGGGTGCAGGAGTCTTCATAATGTGATCGTAATGATAACAAGAGTGTCGTCGAATCGTGAGCGCGTCTGTTTTCGTTGACGACGCAAACTCAACGTATTTGTTTTAAATTGTAACTTAATCGCCACCAAAATGTGAATGTGAGCATTGGCATGCAAACTGCAATTTTTATTTTGATGATTTCGATCAAGTATGCATGGCATGTTGGATCGTATTGACATTTCAACCCCCTGATTGGAGATTTGGTCATGGTTCGGATTTTTGCAGTGATGATTGCTGTTGGCGCAATGACGCTAATCACGAATGCAGCGATGGCGCAGCATCGGCACGGTGGCGGACATTATCATGGAGGTGGATTTAATCGTGGTATTTCAAACACTGTGATTAGTGTAGGATTTGGCAATGGTGGTGGCTTCTCCTATGGACGAGGCGTTCCATCCTACGGAGGCTTCGGGTACAGTCGCCCCGTTTATGGTTATGCTCGACCCGTGTATGCCCCTGTCCACGTCCACCGACCCTATTACGGCGGTGGCTTCGGTGGCAGTTATTACGGGGGATACGGCCGGCCTGGTTGTGGTGGCGGTTACTACCGAGGTTGGTAGTGATAGACCTTAGGCAGCGCCTTGGCTGCCCGTCAGATTTACTCAAAACGCATGCCTGGATGGGTGTGCGTTTTTTCTTTGCCGCAGCCTAAACGGTCAACGACGTATCCGATTTTAAAATAAAAAAATGCTCGACGATTGAGGAATCGTCGAGCATTTGGAAACGTTGCCGTTTCGTTCGTTGTTTCAATGGGTTTTAGCCAGTTCGCATCTGGAGTTGGCTTCTGCTCATCTTTTTTAAATGTCGGGGTCAAATCACAAAAAAGTTAGACAACAAATCCCATCACCATCCCGTATAGCAAAAATCAAAGGATTGAGCGCGGGGGCAGCCCCCGGTCCGCGCTGCACGTCATGACAGTTCATCTCACCTCTACATGTCGTCGCCATCAATATTAACGGCCTCCATGACTTTGGTATTTCGTTCAATTGCCAGAACCGTTGTGCGTTGTTGTGATCCATCGCGACTGCAAGCCACGACGGGCAGCACCTGACGTTTGTCCGGTAGTTCCATACGGATTGAAAAATTACCATCCGAGTCAACGGGGATGGGTTCGCCGGCTAAAGTCACACTGGCACCTGGCAGAGCAGCTCCATAGATCACCATTTGAGCATCCACTTCAAATGGGAAGTTCAAATTGTGATCCAGCAATGCGGCGTGGTTCGGCCCCATGGAAAGCATCGGACGTTTCAGTTTTTCCTCGAAGACATTGCGCAGGTCGGAGGTCTCTTCACGAGGGTCGTAGCCACCGCTCATGGCAAAAACGTTTTCGCAATCCGAGGCGATGTCCGTCCAATGATCCGATTGCCCTTTGGCGTTGGGTGATGGGGGTGTGACTCGGTTGCTTTTCGCAATACAAGTGAATTTACCGTTGGCAGTCAGGTAGCCGATTGCCAATCGATACATTTTCGATGGGGATTGGATATCGATATACCAAGTATCAACGCCACTGTGCACTTCGATTTCACGAACTAAATTTTCGACAAACGCATCGCTCTCTTCGACGATCTCGAACAGTCGCAGCACCGGTTTCGCGCCTCGCCAGTGTTTTTCGAGTGATGACCTTACGCGTTTTACAGTCGCCGGAGTGATCTCCCAATAGGCTTGAAGCCAAAAGGGGTCGCGGACAAGGAGAACCAGCCGATCCTTCTCGACCGTTCGACATTCCTTGCTGATTGCGGCGGCCAGAGCCAAGTCCTTAATGCGTTCGCGTTGGGCCGATTCTTTCTGGAGTTTGGCTGCAATCGCAGATCGCTCAACGTCGAGCGATTTCGCTACTTTCGTCTTCTTCGTGGCAGCGGGGGCTTGAGTCAAATTGGCGACGCGGTTTGTGGGCTTGGATTTTGTTGCCGTTTTGGACGTGGCAACCGAGGCCTTTCCGTTAGATCCGTTAGAAATCGGTTTTGAGTTAGATTTTGTTTTTGAATCGGACGCTTTGGGTGATTGCTGCCGTTTTTTCGCGATTTTTAAAATGGCTTGGATCAATTGTTCCTTTTTCATTGAATTCCACCCGGCAACTCCTTCAGTTTTGGCCATTTGGGCCAAGGCTTTTGAGTTTTGAGATCTTAGATTTGTCAGAGTAACCATAATGCCACCGTTCTCCCGTATGTTCGTCCGCAGTTCGAAAAATCGCCTGCGGTTCATCGATACCAACCCGAATCCATCAAGGCCGATATCGTTACGTTGCTCCAGCACCATCCGTTCTGGAGACTCGTTATTTGTTTAATTTGAGCGAGTAAAATGACAAAAAAGTTCGAGACACCGTGATTCAGTTCCACGGATACCCTTGTTTCTCTGTCAGCAAACAACGAGTTTTAATTGGTTTTGATTATAGCGATAGCGTTGCCGGTCCCCAAATCCTAGAAACTCCATAATGGGTGCATCTCGTTCATTAAGGTGTCTTTAATTGTGTTTAATGCGGTTTAGTGTCGCGTAGAAGCTTTTTTTTGCCTTTTTTCAAATGGCGAAAAATGGTTGTTTAGGCCCCGTTTTGGCTGCGCAGAGAAATTTGAATCCGTTGTTTAGGAGTCGTGTCTGGTTGTTGTTTGGCATGCGTGCTTGGGGTAGATTCTCCAGCACCACCAAAATAAATCGAACGGAAGCCTGAAATGAAGAAGAAAGCCTACAATGGAAAATAATGAACGTGGAAAGCAGTCAGACGATCGTTCTCCCACATCAAAAGGCATGGATTTGGTGACACGAGTGATTTCCGGGAGTTTGGTTTTCATTATCCCCATTGTGGGGGGCTTTTATTTGGATGGTCGAATGGGAACGGGTCGTTTGTGGACAATCCTGGGGCTCGGATTCGGGATGGCGGCAGGCAGTTGGCAGTTGTATCGATTGATCCAATCGTCTGACGATTCCTCTGGCGGTTGATTTCGCAGATTTGAGGGTTTGTCATCCGTTGCCTGTCGGAGGGGAAAACGTAGTCGAGAACGCGAAAATTGTCCTTCCGTAATTTTTGATGTTTGATTGAGTTGGGGGATTGGGGCATTGCCGAAACAGCAGATCACCGGCTGGAAATTAATAGCTGAGTTGGGGTGGCAGGCGGGGTTGGCTATTGCCGTTTATGGATTATTGTGGGCGGGGTTTGGAACGGCCGCCTATTTCCAACTAACTGGCTTGACCTTCCGAGGGTTGGCAATTGTGTTCGGCCTATTGTCCCTGGGGTTAATCAGCTCGCTGGTCTTCTCTGTCTTCCCCCGCGGGGAAGATTTCGTTTTTATTCGACTTGGTTTGGCGGCAATTTGTCGCACAATTTTGCCCCTCGTGATTCTAGTTTTCATTGGCTACACTGACGCGACCGAGTTTGACCTCCGAGCCCATTTGATTCCGATTTTGATTGGGTATTTTGTGGCCTTAGTTTTCACGATTTCCTCGGCGGTGCGAGTGGGTCAAAAGATGGTCTCGCAGTAGACGGCCCGTTTATTCGAGTTGAGAGGCTGGGGTGTTTCGGTGGGGTTGCTCGTGGATTGTCGTTTGTCTGGAAGATTCTGTTAGCCGTTCAAGATTCTGTTCGCTAAGTGTCTGGTTGACTACTTTCGGAAATGCCTCCGAGGCGTTAGAGTCAGGCGAAGCGAGTTAACGCTGGGATGGGAAGAGTGTTAACGCCGGGGCAATGATCGCCGGTGTTATTTGGGTTCTAGTGATGTGTGATGGCCGGCGGGCGAGCCTGTCAGTAACTTGTTGTTCCCCGGTTCCTATTGGGTTAAGTTCGTTTGCTGAGTCGTGATTAAAGCGATTGCCAAAAACGACTATTGATTGAAGCTGTTTTTGCGATGTGTCGGGAAGTTCAATTGTTTGCATGATGTGGATAATTGATCCGTTTCAAAATTATCAATTAGCAGGTGTGGTTCGTGTACCTGATTGAAAAAAGTATAAATGAATCCAGCGTCGGGCTCTTGGTTGCTGAGGCGACGAATTCAGGTGCGATGTCTGTGGACGCGGTGAACGCTGAGTCGGCCAAGTCATCGTGGAGTTTGGTAGAGGGGATGTTGCACTATTTGTCTCCTGGGCATTTGTTGGAGCACGTCAACGACTCAACCTATTTTGAGGTTCCCAAGTTTTTGGGTGGGAAGATTCAAATTCCGAATATTCTTGGAGTGACCGATGCGGCCCCGTTATGGCAGATGAAGGGGATGACGATCGTGAATGGTCGTTTGACCAAGTTCATGGTTTTGGAATTGATCGCCGTTGTGTTGTTGATTGTGGTTTTCGGTTGGCTGGCACGACGCGTTCGCACAGGGGAACGGCCAGTCGGTAAGGCTTGGAATTTACTGGAAACCTTTGTGGTGTTTATTCGTGACGAGATCGCTCGTCCTGCGATTGGGTCGAAGGACACCAATCGCTTTCTTCCGTTTTTGCTAACGATGTTCTTTTTTGTGTTGACGCTGAACCTGATTGGCATGGTGCCCATGATGGGTGGGGCGACGGGATCGATTGCTGTTACCTTGGCTTTCGCCTTGCTGACGTTTGTGGTGGTGGTCGGCTCGGGTATGAAAAAAATGGGCGTGGTTGGTTTTCTCAAGGCCCAGGTTCCTCACATTGATTTGCCGCCGGTTTTGGCTGTCGTGCTGATCCCTGGTATTTGGTTGATCGAAATGTTTGGTTTGTTGGTCAAGCACATGGTTTTGGCAATTCGATTATTTGCTAACATGTTTGCGGGCCACTTGGTGCTGGCAGTTTTTGTTGGATTTATTGGCGTGGCTTGGACATCGGGATGGGTCTTTTACGGGATCGCTCCGGTGTCTTTTTTAGCGGCGTTGGGATTGAGTTTATTGGAATTGTTTGTGGCCTTTTTGCAGGCCTATTTGTTTACGTTTTTGTCGGCATTGTTCATTGGTTCGGCTCAGCATGCTCACTAGTAGTGAGGCATGTAGGTTGAGTTGTTGAGCGAATTGCTGTTGGCGTTAAGAGTAGAATTGACGAAGAAATACGGTTTTTAACCTTATTGTTTGAAGGAGATTGTTTGATGTCGAAGTGGCTTGTTTTTTGCGTGTTTGCTGCTGTTGCGATGATTGCTGCTCCTGCCATGGCTGCAGACGGTGACATCACTAAAGGTGTTGCGGCATTTGGAGCTGGCGTGGCTGTGTTGGGTGCTGGTATCGGGATTGGCCGTATCGGCGCCTCGGCTTGCGAAAGCATGGCTCGACAACCTGAGATGGCAGGTCGAGTACAGACGGCGATGATTATTGCTGCTGCTCTGATCGAAGGTGCGACGATGTTTGCAATCGTTGTAGCTTTGATTGCTACTTAATATATTTGTTGTGGCTTGATCGCAATTTGATTTGGAGAAGCAGCATGGCTGGTTCAGAATTATTTGTCTTGTTGGCCAGGTTTGATGGTGATGCAGCCACGGCTGCTGATACTGCGACGGGTCAGGTTGCTGCGGACGTTCATGCTGATGCTGGAGATCATGGCGGGAGCGGTATTGATTTCAATGCTGACCTGATTCTGGTGACTTTGGTTCTTTTTTTGGCTCTATTGGCGGTCCTTTCTCGAATGGCTTGGCGGCCAATTATGGAAGGGTTGGATAAAAGAGAGAAGTCGATTGCCGATGAAATCGCATCTGCCAAGCGGGCGAATGAAGAGGCGAAGGCGAATTTGCGGAACTATGAATTGAAGTTGGCCGAAGTCACAGATCAAACCAGCAGTATGTTGGCGGAAGCGAAAAAAGATTCTTTGGCAATCAAAGATCAGATTATCGCGGAAGCAAACAAGGCTGCTCAGGCTCAACGAGAGCGTGCGGTGGCCGAGATTAAGGCTGCGAAAGATGCGGCGGTTCGCGAATTGGCGGAGCGAAGCGCTGAGACGGCTGTCAGTTTGGCGGGGTCAATTATTGGTCGTTCATTGAATGGTGAAGATCATAAATCCCTAATAGATGAGTCGATCAACGGATTTGTAAAGCGCGTTTAATATCGTCGATTGTGTAAACCTTGGACCAACTTTTATAGATTGAATCGGATGACGGAAGTCGAGAAAATTCCTGCCATAATGGATTCTTCGATGTTGCAAATCGGTGAGGCCTATGCGAATGCGTTGATCGCGTCCGGGCAGCACGATTCTTCTGCTGATCGTTTGGTCGAAGCGTTAACGCAATTTGAAGTTGTTTTACAGAAGCTCCCGAAGTTGCGAGAGATTTTG
>JBGSIY010001085.1:0-1533 GCA_041742275.1 Pirellulaceae bacterium
ATAATGTTCTGCCACCCACCGATCCGACAACGGACTCATGACGTTTTGAATTCGCCCAAATGACATCTTTCGCAACGACTCGACGGTGTCATACACGTCTCGAACGAGGACAATCACTTTTGTTGGTTGACCCTCGGTTGCGGAGATGACCGGTAGCCGTGGATAACGACCCACCTCGTGGTACCATCCCGGCCGTTTGAGCAACAAGATCCGTTCGGGAGCCAGCCCCCACATCACTCCCCGGTTTTGAGGTCCGGCGAACTTCTGAAAATTGACTTCGTTCAATTGCGAGACGTCGGGTGCCTGCCCCAGTAACGCTTTCAACAGCGTCGAACCGCTGCGCATGGTGGAGGCGATAACAACCAGCTGTCTTTGATTATTCTTCATTGATGAAATTTAACGAGTACCAATATCGTAAACCAACAGTAACGCTGGCCGGCATCTCAATCCAAGTTTGGATCCGCCTGCCTTACCCAACCAAGTCCCGACCTTGCGAAAAACGCATTTCTACCCCCTGCCCTTCCCTTGGCCAGAACTTCAGGAACAGATTTTAACGTGTCGGCCGTAAGGCACATTGTTCCTTCCGCAACGAGCAATGCATTTCAACCGCTGCATCCTAACATGAATTGGCCTCGATAAATTCGATTGAGACTTTCATGGACCCAGAATTCTCGTCCAATTGGTGTCTGATTTATCAGTTTTCCGTTAACGAGCGACAGCCAACAAAAAGAGCCGAAGCTCAGGGATAGCTCCTGAACTTCGGCTCAAATTCGAATGTTTCTTCGCGGGGAATCTGACGGAACTAAATTGGCTCTGGCAGATTCCTCTCGACGTTGATCCCTAGGCTGACATTCCGCTGAATTTCAGCCAACTGTAACCCAATGCGTTCGATAATTTAGGCCAAGTCGTTATCGTTTGCTCGATCCTGGTTGGATTCTCCATCACCCTCTCGCTGACGTTTCATTTGCTCCTGAATCGACTTTGACATTTCCTCCATTTGCTTACGCATTTCTTCGCTGGCTTTTTGCATTTCGACCCGAGCGCGTTCCATTTCTTCGCGGAATTTCGACATGTCCTGAAGTCCGCTGGCGGATTGTTCGATTTGTTCGCGCAGTTGTTGCAAATGCTGGCGAAATTCTTCAGGCATCTCGCCTCCGAGGGGAATTTCGCGAATGACACCTGGTCTGAGGCCTTGAACACCGGGTTCGTCGCCGCCAAAAATCCATTTCGCTCCTTCTGGCATTTCTAGCATCTGAACTCTCAAATTCGCCATATCTTCTCTTTGGGCGGGTTCCATCTCAAAAGTTTTTTCGGCACCGGCTCGCAGAACAACCAAACTCACTTTCGACTTTTCCTCCCCGGCTTTGTTGACCATTTTCGACAACTCTTCGACGGAACCGACGGGCGAGTCGCCCGCGTACAACAAGATGTCGTGCGGCTCCAATCCCGCTTTCGCGGCAGGTGAGTCGGGAGTGACATCTTTAACGATCAATCCGATGTTCTCATCTAGCTTTAGATGACTGCGAATCGCAT
>JBGSIY010001086.1:0-2468 GCA_041742275.1 Pirellulaceae bacterium
GAAATCACTGAAAAAACGAAATCAGGGTTGCAGCGACTGCGTTTTTTACTGACGGGCACGAGAGTGCCGCAGGGGGAGCCACTCTCCGTTGCGAGCGCTACTGGCCACGGCTTGTTGAATGAAGAACATTCCTTCCACCCCATCGTTGCAATTGGGGAATGTCGTATTGACCCGCTCGACTTGGCCCCCGGCGGCAACGCGGCAGATGTCGTCAAACGCCGACCGATACACGTTGGCAAAGGCTTCGAAAAACGCTTCGGGGTGACCACTGGGAAGTCGGCACGCGTCTGAACCTGCGCTGTTGATGTGAGGTGCGTTCGGATCTCGGGTGTAGATCTTGTGAGGCTGGCCATTGCATCGCACGATCATCTCGTTCGGATTTTCTTGGCGCCAGCTGAGCGAACCCAGAGTCCCGTCGATCTCGATCGTCAAATCGTTTTCGCGACCGTGACTGATTTGCGAAGCGGTAACGATTCCCAATCCCCCATTTTCAAACTTAACCAATGCGGTTCCGTAATCGTCCAACTGGCGGCCCGGCTCGAAAGTCCGAAGTTGGCAGCTGATTTGATCGGGAAGCAGGCCCGTCATGTAGCGAGTCAAATTGTAAGCGTGTGTGGCGATATCGCCGAAGCAACCGGCAGCGCCACTTTTCGTGGGGTCCGTCCGCCAGGCGGCCTGTTTTTGATCGGAGGTTTCGAGTCGCGTTCGCAACCAGCCTTGAATGTAGTTAGCCCGCGTGGCCTGGATCTCTCCGAGTTCGCCTGCCAAGATCATCTCACGAGCTTGACGCACCAGCGGATAACCTGTGTAGTTATGCGTGACAGCAAAAACCACCGATGATTGGTCAACGGCTGCAGCAAGCGTTTCTGCCTCGCTGAGGTCCAGAGTCAGGGGTTTGTCACAGATCACATGAAAACCGGCTTCGACTGCGGCTAGAGCTACGGGGAAATGCATGTGGTTTGGGGTAGCGATGCTGACAAAATCAATGCGTTCTCCCTCGGGGCGTTTCGCTTCTTCGGCAAACATTTCTTGGTAACTACCGTAGGCACGATGCGAGGGAATGTCGTAATCGGCAGCGGATGCTTTGGCACGTTCGGCATTGGAAGAGAGGGCACCGGCAACCAATTCCGCTCGGTTATCTAGGCAGGCGGCAATCGAATGGACGCGACCAATAAAGCTGCCTTGACCTCCCCCGACTAAACCCATCTTTAGTTTCCGATAGAGGGGCTGGTTGATTCCCATTTTATTTGGCTCCGATTTTTAAGAAGAATTGATTTGCAGGCAGGACTATGCCTTGTTGTCCCCGTGAACGAACTTGCCGCGATGTCGCCATGTCCGCCCAGTTAAAACGCGACGGCGGCTGACTCGATCGCAGCTGCCAATCACTGATTGTTTTTTGATTCACGATATTAGTTTAAACGAACTCAGGATCGCTTTACAGTCAGGCCTCGATATAGTCAGGCCTCGTTTGCTGTGGAGCTGGCCAACAACGTACGGGCATAAAAAAACCACGCTGGAATTTCAGAGTGGTTTTACGGGAACGGATGTGTTTGATTATTGTGCGAAGTCGGTGGCAGCAAGTTGTTTTAATGCGTCAAGCAAGGCCAACATTTTTTCGCGTGGAAAATCGGCCCAACTGTCAGCCTTATGCCGAATGATGCACAACTTGAAACTCTCCGTCGCGGCGTCGATGTCCGAGGGTAGATCATTGAATTCAGCGAACAAACGCATCGCCGGCGAGCGAGCTTCACTAGTCAATTCCACACGATCGTCGTCGTCGCCGTCCTTTGAGCCGGATTTTCCCTTGGGTTCATCGCCAAAATCTGGAGCCTCATCACGAGGGCCGGGGACGTATTCGTCGGTGTATTCTTTCTTTTTGGTTGCATCAAGATTTTCGGAGACGGCGATCGATTGCAGTTCTTCTTCGACTTCGCTATCCACAATTTCACTTGCCTTGGGTTTCGCGTTGGGGTCTCCGCCCATTGCCTCCCACCGCTGTAAACGCATTTGTGAAACAGACCATTTGTTTTGGAGGGAACCTTCGAGCCACATTTCAGCATCATCCCATTCTAGGGCGGCATAGAAGTGACTCCAGTAAACCCCCGAATACTCGGTGAAGACCGCACCGAAACGTTCGTAGGTTCGCCGAAGACGGCCTACATGTTGAGGTGAAACACCGCCGACAATCCGACTCCAGGTTTCGTCAGAATAATGTGACGTCGATAGATGTTGTGACTGAAGTTCGTTGCGCCACTGGACAATAATCTGACCTTTCTCCCAGTTGGTCGTCGAGATGAGGTTTTGCCATTGGCCGATGAAGACCACCGACTGTTTGATGGCTTCATCGATTTCAAATTCAACCAGGTTGTCAGTGGGTGATTCCGCGTTTTGGGGATTCATTCCTGTAAAATACTCCGCTGAGTTAAGTTGCCAACAATTGCGAGCCGTTTTATCGCAAATTGGGTCAT
>JBGSIY010001087.1:0-3472 GCA_041742275.1 Pirellulaceae bacterium
CCCCCGTCGGTTTTTTTGTTCAACTTAGGTGAAAGAAGATGAGGTTCTAGTTAGGGTTTTAGAGGTGAATCCATGGCTCAATCGAGACCCACTCGGCCGGGTCTCGATTCAATCAAACGCCGATCAATTGTCCGGAAATAATTTCCCGGCTTGAAGTTAGTAGCTTGACTTAGTAGCTCGACTCTCCAAGTCGAAAAATCAAGGCTCGGAGAGCCGTGTCACAGTGAGCCAAAACGCCAGTTTATTTTAGGACAATTCCTAGGCTCGCCTCCGAGTTCACCTCGGAGGAAGCCAAGATTCATCACTAACAGGCCGTCGCCCTCACGCCCCGTCCCACCCCTTTCCTGCAGCGACGCTCGCCTCCGAGTTCACCTCGGTGGAAGCCAGGATTCATCACTAACAGGCCGTTTGGCTGACCCCTTTTGTGTTAGTCAAGGTTGATCCCGCGTTGATCTAAATATCGTTGATACTGGGGCGCCAACGTCGGTAGGATGCGGAGTGCGTTACGGAAATAAATATTCTGCAATGCTGAATCTGGTAGATTCATGCCGTAAATAAACCAACTGCCCTGAGGCAAGGGGCGTTTCTCGCTGTAGGGAAAAAACTCATCTTGCGATTCGAGGAATCGCCAATAGTAGCCAATCCTTTCGCTCGGCCAGGGGCCATCGGTCGCAAAGAGAATTCGGTCCGAATATTTGATCATAAATTCACGAGCAGAAAACGGCTTGCGTCCTAATTCGCTGATCCTTGAGGCGATGTCGACGTACATGTTGGGAAATTGGTCAAGCCAAACCGCCACGGCGTTCAGATCCTCGGGATTGTTGGCTACGTGAGCGCAAATAAACGTCGTATCAGGATGGCGCTCGATAATTCGATTCCGGGCCTCTAGCAATTCCTGTCGTCGAGGAAACTTTGGGTCCGCAAAACTCCAATTTGGATTTCTCAATAACTCCTCGGCGCGCTCGTTGTTCGCATCAACCGGTTCAAAGAATGCGGCTGGATCGGCCGTGTGTATTAGGATCGGCATTTTTAGCTCGCCGCAGATCTCCCAGATTGGATCGAACCGAGGATCATCAATGGCCAACAGGTCGCCACGACCATCACGATAACCCAATCCAAACTCCTTGAAAAATTTTACTCCCAAGCAGCCGCGACGTTTGGCTTCTTTTAATTGCTCAACCACCAGTCGCACGAATCCGGGCTGATTGCAGGCCCACGACCCAAAATCATCCGAGCTGCCGTTTCCTTGGAAATTGAGGTGAACAAAAACACCAAATCGATCCTGAAGGGAACCGCCGACCAGTTTCAGGTGCTCGTCTTCACTCCCCAACAAGCCGTCTAAGCTTACGCAAATGGCGATATTGCGGGGATTCATGACCTCGTTGACATAATTCTCGATTGTTTCGCGGCTGCCTTTGGTCTTGATGCGAAAATGCGTGTGCAGATCGATGGCAGAGTAGCGGCTGGCAACAATGTTTGTCTGTTTCACCTGCAACATCGGCCGAGGCGTGTATTCGCTGATCGAAATGGAACCTGTGGATTTGGGAGGCACTGCACTGTTCTGTGCCTCTTGGTTTCGTTGGGTTCCCTCACTTTCTTGGTTTCCTCGCAGTTGCTCCGCGGCATTCTGCGTACGATTCCCCACGTTTTCTTGGATGGTGCCGCCCGAACAGGGTTGTAAATTGAATTCAGAAATTGCCATGAGCGCAATTACCAAACGTAGCGACATTACTGTTTTTCTAAATGCCCACTTGGAACAGAAGTCACTTAATAAGTCTCTATAAAATGCTTCTAAAAAATTGAAAAAATAACGCATAACAATTCGACTTTTATTTGTGTGTTGTTTATCCATGCCCCGTTTGGCTTGTTGCCCGCGTAGGGCCAATGTATTGTAAGGGATATAAATGCGGGCGTCGAATTTGATTGCTTGTTTGCAACGAGAACGGTAAACTACCTTGTGGAAGCGGGGCGTAGGACAAGGAAACAAAAAATGAAATTTCATCCATTGGCGAATCCGGCAAACAAGTTGATTGTTGTCTGCGTCGCGTGCGCTTTCGCGTCGTTGCCCTCACCCTCTTTGGTTGCGTGGGGGTCAGGTCGTGTGCAGAAAATGCAAGTGATGGCCGATGGACCGTCTGAACAATCAACAGCACCACATGCACACGACGAATCCACCCACAAAACAGGAAGAAGCATTCGCGAAATTCGTTTGGATTTACAAACGTTTCGCAAGCAACTTCGCTCCGCAGGAAATTCTTTGACCTATCGCAGCAAAATTTTGGACATGATTTGGCTGCATCAAGAGATGACGATGCATGGTCAGTACTCGACAAATCGTCAACTGCAAGGGTTCCGAGTCCAAGCAGCCGATTGCTTGAAAGAAGTGGTTAAGAACCTAGAGCGAGATCAGAATCGCAATTCAAAGAATTCTTCTGGTTCGGCTGCGGCGCCTTTGGCCGAAAAGCCAAGTCGTTATCAAGATTCCGAGCCCGAGGAAGGGGACGCGTGGATCGGTTATCAACAACGCTACTTCCATCGTTTGACAGGAGGACCTCTATCACTTTTAGGAGATTTACACGGTAATTTCGCGCCACCGTTTACCGATCAGGAATTGATTCAACTAATTCAAACCGTGATCCATCCCTCTTTTTGGAGAATCAATGGTGGTGAAGGCGTGATTGAATATTATGAACCTGGACTGGCTTTGATTGTGTTGGGTTCCTCGGAAGTTCAAGACGAGATTGCCGATTTACTTTGGATGCTACGGCGATAAAACGCCCTGACAGTTCGCTATCGTCCACTACGTTAGCATGGGAATATCTGCTCTGAAATGGAGCCCGTTGCGGGTGCAGAAATTTAGTCTCTGAATTGGCCTCAATTCAACGATCTGGCTCGAGTCGTTTCAACCGACGTTGCGTTACAGGTGGCCGAGCGAGCGCATGCAATCGGAACGTTAGCCTTTGCGGTCCTATTCCGGAAACACGCAACATCTGAGGAAGCCCCGAGGGACTTAGAGTAGTAACTGCGCAGCGAGACAGTTATACTAGGGAGTGTGCTGTTCCCTTGTTTCATGAACAGTGCAACTGAAATTAACCTAGGGCTGACACGACGAATTTACAATGGTTCGGAACGATATATTTTGATTCCGTCTCAATGGATTTCAACGTGCTTTCAATAACGAAAAGGGAGTTTGGAACATGTCGTTAGATCACACAAAAAAACGAGATCACAGTCGGAAGCAACGCCGAAGGTTCTTGAAATCCTCGTTGGCCGTCGCAGCCACGGCCACCTTGGGGCCCATGATTGTCCCGGCCTCAGTCCTGGGGCGAAATGGAAGCGTTCCTCCGAGTGAGCGGATTGTGGTCGGTGGCATTGGTATCGGCAATCGTGGAACCTACGATCTCGGTTGCTTTTTGGAGCAAAAGGACGTGCAGTTTGTTGCCGTTAGCGACATAAAAGAATCGCGTCGATT
>JBGSIY010001088.1:0-3700 GCA_041742275.1 Pirellulaceae bacterium
GGCCTGACTCCATTCCCGACCATCATCAGAAAACCAAGCCAAACTTTGATGAGTCTTCTCCGTCCGATCATGCATCGCCTCGGCACCGGACAACATCAATCGCCCGTCCGGTGTAACTGAAATTTTTGCATCGCGCAGGTCGGAATCCGCCGATTCGATCCGCGCTAGGGATTCCCAATTCAATCCATCGCTGGACTGAATCACGCGCAAGGCGCCATCGGGCGATACGTGTCCCGTCCCCTCGCGAAACACACAAATCCATCGATCTTGAAATCGGATCAAATCAGTGAACGCATTGTGGGGCGCCGCGTCCCAAATCTTCCGCACGTTCACCAGTTCGGCTGGCTCTTGAGCCGACACCACCCGGATTCCATGGCATTGGGCAATCAAAAGCAGCCAGCCCAGTAGCCAATAACGGCTTTGAATTTTCCACGATTTCATTTTATTCTTTCTCATGTGAGTGATGCGATACTTCACCAAACTCCCTGTCATGAAGTCTACTTTTGTCGCAGGTTCAATAAAATGTAGGTTCCCGACTTACCCGGAACGACTACATCCACAGCTTGATCACCATTCATGTCACCAATACAAATTTGCAAACCCGTCCCAACCTGCCCTTGTTCTAATATACGTTTGTTAAATTGCATCGTTGAACTGTCATACTTGTAGGCGACCACCAAGGGCAAATCTCGTCCGCCCGGATCGCCTCCATTGTGAGCAAAATAGCGTTTGCCGCTCACGATGTGATCCTGGCCATCTCCATCCAGTTCGGCCAAGGCCAACGCATGGGGCTGCGAGAAACTGTCGTCGATCATGATTTTATCGAACTGCAATTTCCCCTCCTCATTCGGTTCGATCTGCCTCCACCACTGAAGTCCGTAGTCGTGCCCCCGCCCGATGATGATATCATTGCGTCCGTCGCGATCGACATCCGTCACCAGAATGGGAATGCTCGCTTGGATCTCCCAATCGGGATGATGCTTCCACGACTGTTCCCACGGACGCTCGGCCGGTTGTTCGTACCAACCTGCACCTGTCAGCACATCCAGTCTTCCGTCGCCGTTGAGATCGCCAACCCCTAAACCGTGAGTATTCCCTGTCTCGGCCAGTTTTGCGGGAACCATGCGGTAGCGAGCGTTCCCCGGAAGGCCTTCTTCAGCATCAACCAAACGCCAGATCAACAGAGGGTTCTTCGGGTTCCAACTATTGACCACCCATTCGGGTCGCCCATCCCCGTCGACATCGGTCAGCAACTGGGCTTCGTTTTCACCGACCCCCGTATCCACCAACAGGTGTCGCGGCCACAGTCGCCCCAATCGCAACGCTTCGTCACCCGGATTTTCATACCAATAAACCTCCGTCGGCACGAACGAACCGGCGATCACATCCAAACGCCCATCGCCATTAACGTCAAACAAGAAGTCGCCATTGCTCTGGATATATCCATTCCAGTCTTCGATGAGACGCAAGGGTCGCGGAGCAAAGTCGGGAGCAGGATACCAGTTCCTCCCGGCCACAATGTCCAGACTTCCGTTTCCGTCGATATCCCCCAACGCACAACCCTCGTTCGCATCCACGAACAATTGTCGCACCACCCAGTCCGACGTATCTTGGCCATCGGCCAGTAAAGGGAGTCCCATCAGGCAAGCCATACCCATCCAGGCCCATCCATTCGCAAACCGTTGCATGATCATTCCTCGTTGATTGAATTTGTTTTGTTGTAAATCAGCAACTCTCGATAGGAGGTTGCCGGATCTTGTTCGCGGCGAAAAATCAGGCCCGGAAGTTCGCCAATCACAATTTCCGCGGTTGTATTCACGGTACATTCAGCTAATACATGCCCGCCCCACATTTGTCCCGTTTCATCGGCGACGGATAAATGCAAATGAGCCCCGTCCGGAGAAAGCGTCCCGACCAGCGACACGATTTCAAATTTCCCCTCGCGAACAACGCCTCCGACTTGATTGGCCAACCGGAGGTGAACTCGATTCAACGAACCCACACACGTCGCCACATAAGCCGCCGAGATTTCTGTTTGCCGAGTCCAACTTTCTAGCGACTCACGCAAATCGTCTCCTGGCAATAAACGCATTACATGCATAATCGAATTCGAGTGTGTTGGCGATGACATGAGTACTCCTTACTAACATGATAAGTCGAGTGAGAACCCCAGGCTACCACCAAGGCAAACTTGGCGGCGAGTTGTCAACAACGCACCAGCTGGATCAAGCACAATCCAACCACACAAGCAACGCCCCGACCGAGCTTGTCTCAGTCGGGCGGAGGATTCACCACTAACAGCGCTACAAAAAACAACTCAACGCCCCCTCCGAGCTTGTCTCGGTTGAGCGGAGGATTCACCACTAAGAAACGCTGACACGAAAAACAACCACCGAGACCGCCGCTGCGCGGCGGATGAAAGAGGGGTGGGTGGAGGGTGCCGTCGTCTAGTGAAAAATCCCGACTTCCACCGAGGCAAGCTCGGCGGCGAGCTGTCATCAACTCACCAACTGGAACAAGCACCATCCAAAAACACACAATCGAGAACCCGTGAACAGCCTTTCCCTGCGAAACAGAAGAAGCACGATCTCCGGCATCGTTTTATAATCGATGAATAGGGCTGCCAGAACAGACCGGAAACTTATTGATTCAGCAAATGAACACAACCTGCACCGCAACACAAACCGCTGGTATCCCTCCGGGATACAAACAACCGACGTAACCTCTTCTCCGGTGGTCGAGCGTAGCGACACCACCGGTAATCGTCACTGTTAAACACCTAGCATCCTGAAGGGATGCCAGAAAACGGCTTCGACAATCGAGAACCCGTGAACGATTTTGCTCAGCGAATGAAAAAATGCAGCAAGAAGACTTTTTTAGGTGGTTGGCACCATTACAGATTGCTATACGCCCAACAAAATGCGGCATTGTTTTGGTTTAATTTGTCAAATTGCAACAACAGAACTCAAAGTATTTTTCATCGATATCCGTGCAAAAGCAGGATATTTGTTTAAAAAAAGCACTATTTTTTTGTTTCTTGATTGTTTGTAGATTTTTTTCTTGGCGCCCCCCCCCCACTTTTTGGTAGTTTGCATTCGCGTAGCGCGCGGTCGCGGTAGCGTTTTATGGGGAAGCGTCTACGACGAAGAGGATGACACTTATTTTCTCGGCGACTCGACCGGTGCGTCCGATAAAGGGTTTGGATCCATGCACGCGACTATCGTGAATTTTGTGCGAGCTGATGGATCGGTCCAGTCGGTTTCGCGTGATGTCTCGCTGGATGTGTTTTATGCCTTGTGCGGCCGTAGTGACGGTCAAATCCGCACGGACGAGTAAACAGCCTCCGATTGGTGCGTCATTTTGCGAACAACAAATATTGTGCGATTCCCGCTCGAGCGTCACTTACACCGAACTGGTACGCCAAACTTGCCTCACCGATAGTCGCACAGAGATGCGCCCTAACCGTTCCCGGCTTCAGTTCGCAGAACACATTGTCGCTCAGCTTTCCAAGCTGACAGCGCGCACACCCTTGATCGCTTTTGATCGAAAGATGTTGAAGCTTAGGCTTATTCGAACGACCCGATACGCTCACGGTTCGGAGAACCGAGCGACATTGTCGCTCAGCTTTCCAAGCTGATAGCGCGCACACCCTTGATCGCTTTTGATCCAAAGATGTTGAAGCTTAGGGAAATTCGAACGA
>JBGSIY010001089.1:0-3715 GCA_041742275.1 Pirellulaceae bacterium
ATGCCCATCCAGAATGGATCGCGCCGCGTCAGCGACGGGATCGTTCGTATCATCCCCCTCGACGAGCACGGTTAAAAGACCGGTAATGCTCCCCCGATCCGAGTTTCCCAAGTTTTCCAACAAGACTGCTTGTTTCTGAAAAACAGACGGAGTGTAGCCTCGAGACGTGGGCGGCTCGCCTAACATCAGGCCCAATTCGCGTTGAGCCATGGCCCAGCGGGTCAAACTATCGAACATCAACAATACGTTCTTGCCCTGATTTCGAAACCAGTTGGCTACAGCCACCGCCGCTTCTCCCGCGCGAATTCGGGCCAAAGGCGTTTCGTCGGCTAAAGAAACAAACACGATGGATCGCGCGAGCCCTTCGGCCCCTAAGGAATCTTCGATAAACGGCAAGACTTCGCGTCCTCGTTCGCCAATCAAAGCAACGACATTTAAATCGGCGTCAGCGTATTTGGCAATATCCCCCAACAAGGTACTTTTGCCGACGCCACTCCCGGCCATCACACCGACGCGTTGCCCGATCCCCATGGTCAATACACTATCGATGGCTCTTTGCCCGGTATGGAATACCTTTTTAATCGGACGACGTGACATGGGGGGCGGCGGCGTCACTCGAAAATCGATCAATCGGTAATCTTGCAGTGCACCTAATCCATCGATGGGCTCGCCGGTGCAATTCAACACCCGTCCGAGCAGTCCAAATCCAGCGGGGACTTCCATCGAACGTTCGAGAAGCCATACCTGATCTCCCTGCCTCAAATTGGTCTGCGGAGAAAATGGCATCAACTGAGCCTCACTGCCGCGAAAGCCAATAACTTCTGCCAAACACTGCGAACCATCGTGCAAATCGATTCGACACAATTGGCCAATCGAGGCTGGCAACGCGGCTGTGATCGCGCCTTGGGCGCTATGCAAGGTTCCGCCGATCTGGAAATCGCTGCAGTTTTCGATCACTTGTTCCAGATGTTCGACGTTCAATTTGAGCATCTGATAAACCTTCTAATAATTTTTTTTCAATTTGTTTGAGTTTGTCATCAACACCGGCAAACAAGGTGAAGGAATCCCCTTCGACGCGACAGTCCCCGATGGCAACGGTGTCGTCTGCGATAAATCGCAGAGAATCTCGGCGCAAGACGCCACTATGTTCGTGTTCCAAACGCGCATGAATTTCTGGATGCACACGAATCGTCGCCTCGGCACTTTCGCTCAAGTAACCCATGGCCATTTCCGTCAATCGCTCGATTCGTTGGGTATCCTCGGGTAAGTCTTGGAGCATGACGGCACGAGCGATTTTTACGGCTAAACGAACCGTAAGTTGTTGAATTTCTCCTAACGACTGCTGCCGGGCAGCTGCTAGTTCCTGAACCAACATTTCAATCGTGTCTAACGTCTCCAGCACCTTCGTGTGATCAGCGTTCGGCGTTACTGCCGCGGATGAGGAGGCGACCGGTGCGGAACTCTCTGGAACTGCCGGGGCCTGAACACTCCGCGCCGGCGACGACGACTCAATCGATACCGTGAGAGGCTGACGAGACCAAGCTAGATGCGCCGTGATATGAGTCACGGCTTGGTTCAAAGTAAAATTATGTAGCGTCATTTTTGGGATAGACCCAAGTTGGTTAGGGATCGATGATCGTCGATAATCTGAGTCGCTCCTCGCGGATCTTCGGAACGAGGCTTCCGTATTCTCGTTACACCGAGATTTCTCCAGCTTCATCCATGCGGGCTAAAATCTGTGCGATTTCAAAACGGGAGGCTTCGATTTCTTCCGCTGTTGCCCGTTCATTAAAACCAATTTCCTCTTCGATCGACTGCCGCGCCCGTTTGGACATGTTACTTAAAAGCCGTGTCGCTAAATCGACATTTGCACGAGTTAAAGCCATCACCAATTGATCCGACTGGATTTTCGCCAGCACCGACTGAACGGCGCGGTCGTCCAGTCTGAGAATATCTTCGAATCGATAGAGTTTCTCTTGGATCTCCTCAGCCATCTCTGCAGACTCCTCTTTGAGGGACGCCATCATTTTTCGACGAGTCTCTTTGGGGAGCGAACGGACTGTTTCCACTAATTTGTCGATCAACGCGGGGTCAATCCGACGTTCTAGAATGGCATTGCCTCGATCAAACGTCGTCCTCAAGACCTTCTGTATGATCGGTTGCGGCACGGTAATGGGCTGATTCATTGTCATAAAGACTTGGACGCGCAAAGCGTCACTAAAGTACTGCAGAGTATGCCCTGCCAAGTCGGGTTTTAACTGCCGCAAGATCAAAGCAATGGTTTTCGGCTGATCCTCATTTATCGCCATGGCGATTTGATAGGGATCCAATCTCGAAAGATCGTCGACCGGACTGGCCGTCGCACGGATGGGCTCGAACTCAGTCACTTTGGGCATCAAAGGCGAACGCTCTGCGTACTCTTTTTCAGCAATCCTCCTTCTTTTAGTCTCGTGTTTTTGCATTTGATTCATTGCGAACTGGAAATAACGTTCGAAATCCTGCAAAACAAATTTTGCCTCTTGTTCCGAAGGTGGATCGGCCTTGAATTCACGAATTAAATGTCGAATGCGTTCGATGCGAGAACTGTCCAGATTTTTCAACGCTGCTTCTGTGGCCGATTCACCCGCAAGGTTCAGCAAGAGTGCAAGTCGTTCATCACTGGAAAGCGTGTGCATACGTAATCAGTCGATTTTCGTTAGTTATGTGAACAAACAAAGGAATCGAAAACTAGGCAGCTTGTCGTTTTTCGACGCTGTCGTCTGCGGTTTTCGAATCATTATTGCCTTCTCCAACATTGGCCCATGCCGCAACAATCTGCGCGAAAGCCTCTGGGTTATTCTTCAGCAACTCGCCTAGCTGTCCCAACCCGGGTGAAGACTCAACGCTCGTCGCCGCTATCGATTCGGTAAGGGGGGCAGGCTTCATGGTCCGCAAGACGAAAAATCCCAGAGCCAAAGCGATCACGGCGGCGATTCCCAGCGAAACATTGCGAACGATTTCATTGATCTGTTCCCAAGGGATGGGTGTCGCTACGACTTCCGTAACGGGCATTTCTGGAAACGGTGTAAATACGACAGAAATACTATCCCGATCTTCGATAAAACCCACCGCATTTTTAATGGTGTCGGTGACGTTGTCTTTCATTTCCGGATTTAGGACCCCTTGGGCATCTACAACCCCAGCGGCCTTCTCATTCACCACCACGGAAACCGTCAACTTGGTCAATGTCGGCGCACGTTCGATGTGAGTTGTCGTTGTCTGCGAGTTCGCGTACTCAGTAGTCGTGTCGGTCGAGTCCTGTTTGACTTGACTGCCGGGGACGGCATTGATTCCGGTGGCGTTGAGATTGGGTCCCACTCCTGCTGCTCCGGCCGCAATGTCGTCTGCACTGGTAACCTTGTCCTTCTTGTTCTTCTCCATCACCACGACCTTGCCATCCGGGTCATACTGGGTCTTGGTGGTATTCGCTTCCTTGAAATCGAAGTCGGCGGTGACACTGACCGTGAAATTTTCGTAACCCAAATGGGCCAATTGCTGCTGGGCACGGGAAGCTAAGATGCGTTCACGTTCCATTCGGAAATCTTCTTGACGCGTCAAGACGGCTACAGATTCATTAGCGGCCGAATAAGTTCGACCATTGGTATCGGTAATCGAAATGTTGCTGGGTTTCAGTCCAACGACAGCATTGGCAACCAATGATGAAATCGCCTGAGCG
>JBGSIY010001090.1:0-17119 GCA_041742275.1 Pirellulaceae bacterium
CCGGGTGCTAGTGCACTCCGGCTAATTTAAAAAACGGATTTTATTACGGGACGGTTCCTTAGCAGCATGAATCTCCGTTCTTTCTTCGAGAGTTCTGCTGTCATCATCACGCCTTTCAAAGACTCTGCTGTCAATTACGCTGCTGTCAACAGAGTGGTCGCGATCCCCCCCAAACGACAGTTGAAATGAACGAAATTCAAATCACCCACCGGCATTGCTAGCAAACAGCCGCCTTTTAAAGACGCAACCGCTTCATATTGACGGCCGCTCATGTCGATAAAGACAAAGGAGATTTATCGGTTGGTCATTACCCGCAAAAACTCTTGTGGGTTCGTTTCGTCAACCGTCCAACAGCAGCACGTAATCAATCCAAGCGCATTCAATCAACACAAAAAGCGCACAAATTTTCAGGCCATCAACTCTTGCGACGCTACCGATCCATTCCGTTGACCCTTGCTGTGCCGATTTTATTTTCGGGACTGGCGCCACTCCCTGCGTGGGCGCAACCACAGGATTTGTCTCCCGGAATGACGATCTCAAAATCATCGGCCGAAGACGACTACCTGATCGCAGCGGGTTATTATGACCGCGGCCAATGGGAAGAAGCCGCCACCGCATTCCAGGAATTCATCTTCACTCACTCTGGCACTTCAGAATCCGTTCTGTGTGAATTCTATTTGGCGGAGTCGTTGTTGCAGCTCAAACAGTGGAACTCCGCGAGAATCGCCTATCAATCATTCATTCTCAAGGTCGATCAACATCCCTTGCTGGAAAAAGCCAGCTTTCGTGTGGCCGAGTTGGCCTATCGCCAAAATGACGAAAAGGCCACCGCTTTGTTTGAGGCGTTCGTGAACGCTTTCCCCAATTCGGAGTGGCATGAATATTCCCTCCATTATTTGGGGCATTTGCGTCTGAAAGAAGAAAATTTTGTGATGGCCCAGGCCGTGTTCGAGCGTGCCTTGCGAGAGTTCCCTTCGGGACTACTGGCCAATGAAAGCCGCTTCGGTCTCGCCTTGGCCTTAGAACAAACGGGTGAAAATCAACAAGCCATTCGTTTCTTCCAGCATTTGATTTCCGACGCCGCTGATCCGATTCGGACTTATTCTGAGTTGCGACTGGCGATGATCGAAGCCAAAGTCAACCCGTCCATAGAGTCGATCGAAAAATTACAGACCGTTTTGCAACTCCTCCCTGATGGAGATCCTCGCGCCGGTGAAGGCTGGTTGACTCTGGGGCGCGCGCATTATCAACAAGCAGAATACTCTGATGCCGTTCGAGCTTTTGAACTGGCGAGGAAATGCAGTCTCACTCCTTCGCTGCAAGCGATCGCGTTGCACGACGCCGCTATGTCGTTGCTGCATTTGCAAAACCAAACAGATGCTCGGGCTATCTTGGAAGAACTCGCCACATCGCAACCCGATTCCCTACTGGTCTCGCAATCGGCATTGACTCGAGCTCGACTCGCCTATGACAACCGCGAATTTGCTCGATTGTTCGACATCGATTTCCGAGATGCCGATCAGGAACAACAGCGGGGTATACGCGAATTGCAAGGTCGAGCCTATTACTCCGAAGGCGAATTTCTCAAATCGATCGAAACCTTCCGTACCCTGGTCGAGGAAGCATCCGAATCAAAACTCGCGTCCACTTGGCGTTTTCATCTGGGTATCGGTCTCGTCGCCAATCACGATTGGGAATCGGCCGAAGCAGTCTTCAAGCAGATTGATCGGAATGATTTAACCACCGAATACTTGGCAATGTTGGATCTCGCCTGGGGTTCCCTCTATCAAAAGCAAGGTAACTGGGAGGCGGCCCTAGTCGCCTACCAGAACTGCCTCAGCCATAACCCGGCCGATGACTTGCGTCAGAATGCCAGCCTAGGATTGATTTCCTGTTTTATGGCCCAGCATGACATAGGGTCCGCCTACGATACCTTCCAGCAACTGGACCAGGAGCAACAACGGCGGGTCGACGCGGCGATCATCCGCAAGCTGGCAGACCTCGCCTTCGAACAACAATCACTGCCAATCGCCAATGAAATGTATCAATGGGTAATCGAACGGTCATCCGATAGATCCCTCATTGCCGACGCCCTGGCGGGAATTGGCTGGATTTCGCTGGAAGAAAAAATCCTTCGCCGCGCGGAGTCCTATTTCCGCCAAGTAGTAACCAATCACGGCGAATATCCTCGCGTCCAAGATGTATATCTGGCACTCGCGCAAATTGCGGAAATGCAACTGCGCTGGGCTGAAGCCGCGATGGCGTATCAACAAGCGGCCAATGTTGGCACCGACACCAGTGTGCAATCCATCGCGAAGTTGAAACAAAGTATCGCGTTGAGGAAATCGGGACGTCCCACTGATTTGACAACTGCTCAATCGCTGCTCCATCGTTTGATCCAACAACCGGCTGGAACGTTTCCCCGCGATTACGCTCTCTACGAACTTTCGTGGATCGAAAATTCCCTCGGTAACGCGCGTCAATCTCGTTTGCTGCTCGAAGAACTTGTCGGTAACTATCCTGAAAGCACGGTTTGGCCCGATGCAGCCTATCGGATTGCACAGCGTTTGATCGACGAGAAAAACTTCGACACGGCACTGGGGCTCCTGCAGAAAATTCCTTCGCGGACGGTATCTACCGAGCTGTTGATGCGGTCGCTGTTTCTGGAAGGCCAGATCGATTCCCATCATAAAAACTGGGCTTCGGTTGCTGAGAAAATGAAAAAGGTTTCCACTTACGATGCCGAACCCAATTTGGCAATTCGAGCCAAATATTGGTATGCGGAAGCGATTTTTCAACAGGAAAAATACATCGAATCGGCAGCCGTTTTCTCAGAACTACGGGGGGTTCCTTCGTTCCCGGAAGCCCATTTGCTCCCTTGGATTTCTTTGCGTGCTGCTCAATCGCAAAGTCACTTGGAAAAGTGGCCCCAGGCGAAATCCATTGCCCTGGAATCTTTAAAACAGTACCCCAAGTTCAACCTCGCATACGAATTTGATTTCTTGATTGCCCGTTGCGAATTTGCAACAGGCAACCTAGTCACTGCCATCAATCTGTTCACGAAGGTCACCGAAGCGCCGCAGGCCCGTGGGACCGAAACGGCCGCTCAAGCCCAATGGCGTATCGGCGAAGCTCAGTTTTTGCAAGAAAAATATGCCGATGCGATCCGTTCCTACTATCGAGTCGAATCGTTGCATCAGCACCCCTATTGGCAAGCTGCCGCACTGTTGCAGGCCGGCAAATGTCAAGAAAAACTACGCAATTTCAAACAAGCAACCATCCTGTATGCCAACTTGATCAAAAAGTACCCGGACAGTGAGTTTGCCAAACCGGCTCGGCAGCGTTTGTCGGCTCTCGATCGCCAAGTTCAAGAAAACACCAAGACCCAATCCCTCTTTCGCTAAAACATGTTCGTCAACCGAACGCCAACGTTCAGGACCTATTCGGATGAAAACGACCCACATTCCCTACACGGCTATAACCGTATTCTTCATATTGGTATCCAGTCTATTATGTAACGCCACGTTGATCGCCCAGACTGAATCGGGTTTCGATGTCGCCGCTGGCGAATCCGCTGGCGAATTGACCGAGGCGGAAAAGCAGTCGGCGACAACGGCACCGGAGACGGTGGTTGTCTCTCGACGATTGACGGATGTCATCACTGCCGGTGGGCCATTGATGATCCCTATCGGTGCCTGTTCGTTTATCTTGGTCGTGTTTTCATTCGAACGACTCTTTAGTCTACGGCGAGGCCGAATCATTCCCGGCCCCTTCACGAAGCGATTCTTGGAGCAATTAAAACAAGGGCAATTGAACCGCGAATCGGCGATTGCCTTATGCGAAAAAAATGGTTCCTGCATGGCTCGCGTTTTTCTTGCGGGCGTTCAGAAATGGGGTCGGTCGGGTGTCGAAGTGGAACAAGCGATTCTCGATAGCGGCGAACGCGTTTCCAATGAACTCCGAAAGTACCTGCGTTTGATCAACGGCGTTTCGACGATTTCGCCACTCCTGGGATTGCTCGGCACCGTACTCGGTATGATCACGGCCTTCGATTCCATTTCCTCCGTCAGCAACTCGCTGGCTGACCCCAAAACATTGATTGCCACGGGAATCAGTACAGCCCTGATCACTACCGCAGCCGGCATGACAGTGGCCATCCCAGCGTTGATTTCGTATCTCTATTTCTGTGGTGTGGTCGACCGTCGCGTGATGGAAATCGATTCCCTGGGGATGAAAGTAGTGCACATGATTTCCGCCGAAGCCATCGCTAGTGAACAACATCGGGGAACATCCAAGAAGAGCAAGGCAGCGTAACATTCGTCGTGAACCCGACTGCAATCAGCCGATTCGCGGATTTTTGCAGCGAAAAACCTCTATTTGAATCAACCGTTGCTTGGTCAAAAAAAATTGAGATGACACCATGCCTTTAAAAACCCAACGCGACGACCAAGTTTCGATCAACATGACGCCCATGATCGACATTGTGTTTCTGTTGATCATTTTTTTTATGGTCGGCACCAAATTTTCGGAAATCGAATTGGCCGAACGAGATATCGCCTTGTCGGTCCCCGAGGTGAGCGGCGCCGAGGCGTTGATACCGCCGCCGAAGAAAAAAATCATCAACGTGTTTGAGGACGGTAGCCTGATGCTCGACTCCCAACCGGTGTCGTTGGCCGAACTGGAGACATCGCTGATCAATGCAAAAACCCAATTCCCCGGGACGGGAGTTGTCGTCCGCGGGGACTCCAACAGCATCTATCAGCACGTGGCCGAAGTCATTGCCACGTGTCGTGAAGCAAAAATTAGTGATTTGAACATCGCCGTAAAACCGATCGAACTCCGCTAATAGAAATCGAAGCAAACTGAATGATGCGTATTTGGCAACAAATTTCCGAAACTTTGAGCCAGCCCATCGGTGATCTCCCCATCATCGGTTGGCACCTGGTCGTCATCGTTACGGCAATCATTCCTTTCGTCTTAGTGTCCACCGTGTTCAGCAAACAATGGGACCGTATCCCCGGTGTTTGGCGCTGCGTGATCCTCTCCGGCATTGCCCATGTACTGTTGATTTTTTATGCCTATGGAACACAGTACGTCATTTTTTCTGGCCCCGGCTCCCCCTCGGATGGTGTCGCGATTCAAGTTATTGAACAAGTCGAATCCGAACCCGCGCCCGCCGCGACTCAGTCCAGTATTCCCTCGTGGGATAAATTCACAAACGAACAGCCGGCCCCTGCAGTTGAGCCTCTCGATCGACCTCAAGAGGAACCGGAGTTGGTTATTGAACGAACCTGGACCCCGACGGAAATCGACACGCCACCGATCGAAACCGTGATCGCCCATTCCAATCCCGAAAGTCCCACTCAACACGATTCGTTGAATCCAGACAGTCTTGTACCCTCATTGCCTCCGGCGCTGGCCCCTGAGGCCGCAGCGCCAACTCAATTCAACAGTGATGTGTCCAACCTGTTTCCGGAAGTGATGTCGGCTCCAACTCCGACCCCCATCGAAACACCTACTCCTGAGGTGGTCGCGGCGGAAAGCCCCACCTTCGCGGGGACGTTTGAAGGCCCCGACAGTACCGATCCACCCCCAACTGAAACCGAACCTGTAATTGAACTCCCTAAACTAGCGGCGGCACCCTCATTCCTACCCCCGCCCGATTTTAAACCAACCGAACTTCTCGAACCCAGTTCAGCCGCCCTACCAATGGCGGCAAACTTTTCGGCAACCGAAGGCTTAATCCCGTTACCATCGAAACTTCCTGGGCACATCAAGTCGGAACGGAATTGGAACCAAGCGTCAACGCCTCGGCGGTTGGGTGACTCCCAACCAATGCCCAAAATCTATTCAGAACGGGCACCGGATGGTCGACTGGAAGTCGCGGTTCGTCGCGGCGGCTCCGAGGAAACAGAAGCTGCCGTCGAGCGTGGACTCAAATTCCTGTCCGCCCAGCAACTCGACGACGGACGATGGTCCTCACGAATGTCCGGAGGCGGTGTCGAGCGTCAAGTCTTGGGGCACGATCGAAATGGGGCAGGAGCCCGGGCGGATATGGGCATTACAGGTCTGGCACTGTTGGCCTTTCTGTCTTCCGGAAACACTCATTACGAGGGTCCCTATCGCGAGGAGGTGGGGAAAGGTTTACAGTTTTTGATCAATAGCCAAGCCACCGATGGGAACCTCGCCGGCGATGCCGAACCCTTCGCTCGCATGTATTGCCACAGCATGGCGATGCTGGCCATCAGTGAAGCGTTGGCGGTGACGGGTGACCCGAACCTACTCCCTGCCGTGCGACAAGCCGTGAATTTTTCCGTCCGATCACAAAGTCCAACCGATGGGGGCTGGCGCTATCAACCCGGCGATGCCGGAGACATGAGCCAATTTGGCTGGCAGGTCCTGTCCCTGCACAGCGCCAGTCTGGGAGGAATCAAAATCCCGAACCAGACCGTGGCCGGGTTGAAAAAGTTCCTTGATCTCTGCTCACGAGGCCAACACAAGGGCTTGGGATGCTACCGCCCCTCTGAGGGCCCCTCCGTTTCTATGACCGCCGAGGCCCTAGCCTGCCGATTTTTGATTGAAGAAAACGTTTCAGCAGCGACGATCGATGAGGCTGCAACTGTC
The DNA here is from genome assembly GCA_041742275.1 of Pirellulaceae bacterium. Classification (GTDB taxonomy): domain Bacteria; phylum Planctomycetota; class Planctomycetia; order Pirellulales; family Pirellulaceae; genus BJ22. Next base: position 6,625 of record JBGSIY010001090.1, read on the forward strand.
ATCTTAAAAAACCCGCCGTCTCGTTACGAGATCAACTACTACTATTGGTACTACGGTACAATGGCCATGCACCATGCCGGTGGCAGGCACTGGGAAGACTGGAACGCACAACTCAAACCCGTTTTATTGGCGCATCAAAACATCGATGGCCCTGAGGCGGGAAGTTGGCCGATGGACGGCTTATGGGCAGGTTACGGCGGCAAAGTTTACTCCACTGCCTTGGCGACTCTCTGCCTCCAGGCCTATTACCGCTACGTCCCGATCAGCGAACTATCAGAGGAACCGTAGGCAACTAAGTAATTGTCCGGTAAGAAACTGGCGATTTGGCTCAATGTCGCACGGCTCTCCGAGCCGTGATTTCTCGACTCGGAGAGTCGAGCTACTTAGGACCGTTCGATAAATAAATTTCGGCTTTAGATCCGCGAACGATGAAAAAAGGCTGCTTTCGCAGAGCGAAAGGCGACAGTAAAAATTGGTTGATGTTTAGTGCATGGTGCATAATGCATGGTTGAAAAACCGGGGGGGCATCAGAAGTCTTTCGTCTCCAGATGAGGCTCCTGCCGGAACTTGTATTTCAGCGGCGATAGCCGCGACAGCAAATTTATCACAGGTCGCAATCCGCGGATTTCTGTAGCCCCTTCGGGGCTTTGAGTTTGGATAGGGGCGTTTATCCGCCGGTTAGCACCGGCGGCTAGGTGCTGCGACCGCTTCGCGGCCAAGAGGAATACCCACAAACCACCCGAGCCGCGACTAGCGAGTGGCACGCTAATACTTCGTTGTCAATCCGAACTTCCACTGAAGTAAACTCGGAGGCGAGCAGAAGGGTTCGGGTGTTGTGCCACCTGTGTGGCGGAGGCGAAGGGTTTGGACCGATCGATAAATAAATGTCGGTTTTAGCTCTGCGAACGATTGAAAATTTTTTCTTTTGCAGAGCAAAAGGCGACAAAGCCCTATACACTTTCGCCGGCCAATCCCCCGCCCCCCGATCGCAATTCGCTTTCTCATCTCAATGCATCTTACGCCCGCAAATATCGTCTATCGACGGGCCAATTCTGCCTCACGAAGTAATCACGACGACTTCCATTTGGGGAGGTGATTCCAACGTCCGATGCACAACGCAATAACGTTGGGTCAGTTCGATCAGCTTCTGCACCTTGTCTGCCGGCGCATCGGTTTTCAATTCGAATATCAAACGCAATCCAGTCAGCCCCACAGGAGCAGCTCGATCGACAGCCAACGTGCCCCGAAAGTCGATGCTCCCTTCGGCTGTGATCTTCCCCGATTCCAATACGATTTGCATGGAAGATGCAACAGCACAGAGCGTAACCCCAGCACAACTAACCCACCCCGCCAACATGATTTCCACGGGGCAGGCGAAGGTGCCATCGCCACCTCCGGAAGAATGCAGTCCGGCCGGGTCCCAAACTGAAGGATGCTGAATGCGGCAGGCCAAATTGTCAGGGTCAATCATCCCGCAGGCCGACAAGACCTGTTTGGCCGAATCCCCATCCGCAAGATATCCGGCCTTGCAAACGCTTTGAGCCGCTTTTAATTCCGTTGCTTTTGACACGTTTTCCTCCAACGCATACTGAATTTAGAAGTAGGTCCTGATGGAACGTTCTTCCCGGTTTTTTCGCTGGTTGAGCATACAACATCTGTCCCCAGTGACCAGTGGTCCTGTCATTTTTGTGTCGTTTCGAGTAGACTTCGAGAGAGCTAAGGGATGAGATCAAATTCTGAAAACAGTTCACGATTCCGTGGCGTTCCTCGAAGTCGCTAACTGAAAACCGACGGCGTTTCTGTCAACCGTGCGTCGGGCACGGCAAATCTTTTTCAAAACTTTTCGGGCAACGAAGCCGGCTAAGTGAACCGCCAAGAAAACTGATAGCACCCTGAAACTTGAATCAAATTATTGCTCACTCATCATTTTTTCGAAAATTGATGTTGACCTCAACGGGGCCCATGAATTAGGTTGCTGGGCTGTGCTATGGAGGGCACAGAGATTTTGTTCGCGGCGTGATCCAAACGCGGGTTCGATACGTAACAGTTGTCGAACCTGTGATGATAGGAAGTCATCGCAATTGACGCCGCGTCTGACAGTTACCAATTCAGTCACCTCTTGTTTGACCCAACGGAGTCAAAAAAGTGATTGGAAATTCTGACTGTGGCCTCCGCGGTTTACATCGACGGATCGATAGAAAGGCCTAGCTTGTCGACGCCCATTGACTTCGATATCAAAGAACGAGTCAAACAAGCCACCGATATTGTGGAATTGCTTGGCAGCTACATGCAATTGCGCCGTCAAGGTGCCATGTTTGTCGCCAGCTGCCCTTGGCACGACGATCGCCGGCCCTCCCTGCAAATCAATCCCGCTCGTCAAACCTGGACATGTTGGGTTTGCGATATTCGCGGCGACGTTTTTAATTTTGTAATGCGACGCGAAGGGCTCGACTTTATCGATGCCCTTAAACAACTCGCCGATCGCGCCGGAATTGCCTTCACGCCCGGCGGCAAAAAAGTCATCAAGGGCTCGCCAGACGACAAACAAACGTTGCTGCAAGCGATGAACTGGGCCATGCAACTGTACCATCAATGCCTGTTGCATGAGGAAACCGCCGAGCTGGCTCGAGAGTATTTGGCCAAACGACAGATCACTTCCTCTAGTATCGAACGATTCAAACTCGGCTTCGCACCACTGGATCGAAATTGGCTAGTGGATCGAAGCCGCAACACCCATTTCAGCCCGCAGATTCTGGCCGCCTGTGGCTTGATCGCCGAGAAAGAACATAGTGCCAACTACTTCGAACGCTTTCGTGGCCGATTGATTTTCCCGATCCAAGACACGATGAACCGAACCATTGCCTTCGGAGGCCGCATTGTCCCGGGTGTCTTCTCACCCGAAGAAGAACCGCCGGCAAAGTACGTGAATTCTCCCGAGACCAAATTGTTTTCTAAGAGCGACACGTTGTATGGCTTGAACCTGGCCGCCGATGAAACCTCAAAAACCCGTCGTCTGACCGTGGTCGAAGGCTATACTGACGTGATCGGCGTCCGTCAGGCTGGCATCACGGGAGTCGTGGCCGCACTGGGAACCGCGATCAACCAACGCCATATCAAATTGATGAAACGTTATGCCGATCGAATTACCCTCCTGCTCGATGGCGACGCGGCCGGACAAAAGCGCACCAACGAAGTCCTTGATTTCTTTATTGCCGAAGCGCTGGATCTACGCATTATGACGTTGCCCGATGGCGCTGACCCTTTCGATTTCGTGCAAAGCCAATCGGGTGAAGTCTTACAACAACTGATTGACGCGGCCCCGGATGCACTGGAACACAAAATCCGTACCGAAACGGCCAACATCGACTTGGCACGCGATACCCATGCCGCCAACCGAGCCCTTGAAAACATTTTGCAAACATTGGCCCATGCCCCAGCGACCATGGCACACACGTCGACGGACGTCCGCCTGAGACTGGATCAGCTTCTCGCTCGACTCGGTCGCCAATTCATGGTCGAACGAACCCAATTGCAACAGCGATTGGCAGACATTCGCAAACAATCGCAAAAATGGTCTCCCGATTTTGACGAGTCCATCAAGCCCACGAATGCCCGACTCCCCAAACTCGACAACGCCGAGTCGGAATTGATCGAACTTTTGTTGATCGAATCGAGTCATATTGATGAGATCCTGGAGAACGTGTTGCTGGACGAGTTCAAACCCGGTCCCTTGAGAAAAATCTACGAACATATCCAAGAAGCGTTTCATGAATCGATGGATGTTTCTTTTGAAGGTCTGGTTCTGCTGATCGAGGATCCGGACTTAAAAGACCTGTTGATTCGATTGGACGATCGAGCAACATTGAAACAACAAGAAACTGGATTTAATGTTCGCTGGCAACTCGATTGTGTTCTGCAAGAATTTCAACGCCGACGCATGGAAGCGGGGAAACAACAGCTGATCAATCGTTTACAAAAAAATGATATGAACGCTCAACAAGAAGAAATTGCTTTGGTTGAGCTTTTGGAAACCATGAGACAACGCAAGAGTATATCGGCGCCCACGGATGGGTAGCGACTTGCGATGTCACATTTTGTCGACTAGATCGAACACTTGATTAGGATTGGGTACTGCTGATTTTTTGAAATGTCTTCCCAAACCCGTCAGTTGTCGGCGACCTGCCACAACATTCAGGGGAAGTTCATTCGCAAATGAAAATCAGGACGACAGCCCCCAAGTCGCAATCAAGCGTTGAGTTTTAGCCGCACGCTATCGTCAGTTTTGCGATATGGAAATCGCAGGAGGAGTTGACACATGGATGTGAAAGACATGGATGTAAGCGAATTGGAACTTTCCCAATTGATCGCTAAAGGAAACAAACAGGGCTATTTGACTTATACAGAAGTCACCAGTTACCTTCCGGACGAAGCCAACAGTGGGGAAAAGCTAGAGCATTTGATTGCCGCCATTGAAAGTCGCGGCATTGAACTTCGCGAGGAAGATACCAATGCCCTGGAAGAGGGCCCCCATCCTGACGATTTAGCCGACGCCGATCTCGAACTCGCCGAACTCAAGTTTTCGTCCAAACCACCTCGGCCCGGTGACGACCCCATTCGTACCTACCTCAGCCAAATGGCCGAAGTCCCTTTGCTGGGACGCGATGAAGAAATTGCCTTGGCCAAGCGAATTGAAATCGCCCGCAAACGCTATCGCCGAGCCGTGTTGAGCAACAACTATGCCCTCCGGGCCACCGTCGATGTCCTCAAACGTGTTTACGCTGGCGAAATTCCTTTCGATCGCACCATCAACGTTTCGTTGACCGAACGATTGACTAAAGAACAAATTCTCGCTCGAATGCCCCATCACTTCAAAACCATCGAAGCGCTGATGGCGGCGAACGAACGAGATTTTCGCAAACTCATTTCTAAAAGCGTTCCCGCTGAAACAAAAAGACCGTTGCGCCAGCGATTCATTCGCCGACGCGCGAAACTGGTTTGCCTGGTCGAAGAATTGAGTCTGCGTTCGCGACGTATTAGCCCGTTGATTTCTCAACTCTCGAAATTTGCCGAGCGGATGCAGTCGATCCGTCAGCAATTAGAAAAAATGGCAGACGATCCCCTATTGGCTCCCCGCCGCCAACAACTGCGACGCGAACTCCGGCAACTGATGTGCCTGACTCAGGAAAGTCCCGAGGGGTTGGCCAAACGTGCGGCCAATGGTCAAGCATACTTTAGTGAGTTTGAAAATGCAAAACGCCAACTCTCCAGCAGCAACTTGCGTTTGGTTGTCTCCATCGCCAAAAAATATCGAAATCGCGGCATGAGCTTCCTGGACTTGATTCAAGAAGGAAATACGGGATTGATGCGGGCAGTGGACAAATACGAATACCGCCGTGGCTTCAAGTTTTCAACGTATGCGACTTGGTGGATTCGCCAAGCGATTACGCGGGCGATTGCCGACCAAGCACGGACGATTCGGATCCCCGTCCACATGATCGATGTGCTGACTCGCCTGAGAAATATCCAAAAACAACTGTTGCAAGAGACTCGATGCGAGCCGACATTCGAGGAAATCGCACAAACGGCGGACATGCCCGTGGACGAAGTTCGCCGCGTGATGGATATCGGACGGTATCCCATTAGTTTGGACCGACCCGTGGGAGAGGGTGACGATTGCAGTTTCGGGGAGTTCATCGAGGACAATCATTTTGAGAACCCATCGCGACTCGCCAACAACGGGATGCTGCGTGGGAAAATCGACGATCTCCTCAAAACGCTCACCTTCCGCGAACGCGAGATCATTCGCCTCCGCTACGGTCTGGGTGATGGTTACACGTACACCTTGGAAGAGGTAGGGCGGATCTTCAAGGTCACACGTGAGCGAGTTCGGCAGATTGAGGCCAAAGCGGTTCGCAAATTGCAACATCCCGTTCGCCTGCAACAGCTCGCCGGATTTGCCTCGAGCAACGTGTAAATCCGCTAAGGAAATCGTCCTTAAATGAACCAACCTGCTCCAAAACGCCGGTTGTCTCGACCCGATTCAGCAACAACCTCACAACGAGTCCCATTTTTGGGGCTCGTTTTTTATTGGTCGCCTTCGGTGCCGCGTCGAACTGGAGTTAAAGAGAATCTAAAAAAAACTAACCCGACTTAACTTTCTCTGCTGAATCGGACACAATAAGATTTGCGAGTGCTTTGTGGCAACGAAGAGCCTATCCCAAAACTGATCGGAATCATCAGCCAAAACGCGTTAGCGTCCGGTTCGACCGAATAAACCGAGGGCTAGTGCTCCACAGCTAATAGGTTCTGGGATAGGTTCTAAGAATGAAGGTGGAATGTAGTGGATCTTGCGAAAGTTCACGACACCGCAGGATCTTTAATAAGATCGACTACCCTAACTTCAATTTTTGACAATGCACTAGGGGCGGAAGCCCTATCACTTGAATTCTCGTTCTTTTTGTTTTCAGGAAAATCATGGCACTTGACTACGGACGTTTGGAATCCATCCATTATTTGCTCAAACGACGAGCGGACCTGTCCGAACAAATCAATCGCTGCCCCCGCGTGATCAAAGTCGCAGAAAACGCAGTCGCGACATTTGAAAAAAATGTGGAAGAAGCCAAAGTGAATTGGCAGACCTGCAAAAAAGAAATCGACAGCAAACAACTTACCATGAACCAACGCGAGTCGCGGATTGCCGATCTGAACTCACGTCGCAATGCCGCTAGTTCGAACAAAGAATACCAACTCCTCAACGAACAAATTGCTGCCGACGAGCAAGCCAACAGTGTGCTGGCCGACGAAATTTTAGAAATGCTCGAACGGGCCGATCGGCTCACGGAACAAGTCCAATTGGCCAAGTCGAACTTGGAAAAATCGTTGGCCGAAGCCGCGAAGATCCGCAGTGAGAGTCACGAAAAGCAACGAAAATTAGAGGCCGAATTAGCGGAAGTCACTCACAGCTTGGAGAACCAAGAGCGATACCTGGCCGGTGATTTCTTGAATGAATATCGTCGGCGAGTGAATGCCAACGGCGAAACGGCCTTGAGTGAAACCGATGGTAAAACATGCGGCAACTGCCATCAAACCCTCAACACGCAAACGCTCAGCGAACTCTATCAGCGACTCGCCGTATTTTGCAAAAGTTGTGGGTGTATCCTCTACATTTCCCCCCGCGAAATGGCCAACCGAACGGAATGAGAATAGTCGCGGGTTAGTGGTCAATCCAGGCTTCCACCGAGATGAACTCGGAGGCGAGCAGACGAGTTCGGGTGTTGTGCACAGTTTGTGGCCGACATGGCCGATGCGCCAGGTTAGTGGTCAATCCGAGCTTCCACCGAGATGAACTCGGAGGCGAGCAGACGAGTTCGGGTGTTGTGCCACGTGTAGGGCGGAGGCGACCGGTTAGGATCGTTCGATCGATAAATGTCGGTTTTAGCTCTTAGGCTGTGAATCTTTGATAGTTGTCGTTCGCTGCACGAACGAAGCGGCCTTTATCGTATCGTTTGCGGAGCAAACGACGACAAAATTACCTGAGGTGTTGATAAATTCATAGCCTGTCCGCGAACGATGAAAAAAAGCTGCTCTCCCAGAGCGAAAGGCGACAGTGAAAATTCGGTTGATACCTTGTGCCAGGTGCGTGGTTGAAAAACTGGGTGACATCCGAAGTCTTTTGTCTTTTGTCTCCAAATGAGGCTCCTACAGAACTTGTATTTCAGCGGCGATAGCCGCGGCAGCACATAGCTGCGGGTATCACCCGCAGATGTGGGCGACCCCATCAATCCACCTCAGCGGCGATAGCCGCGACAGCAAATTCGTCACTGGCCGCTATCCGCGGATTTCTGTCGCCCCTTCGGGGCTTTGAGTTTGGACGGAGGCGTTTTTCCGCCGGTTATCACCGGCGGCTAGGTGCTGCGACCGCTTCGCGGCCAAAAGGCATTCCCACAAACCACCCTGGCCGCGACAAGCGAATGGCACGCTAATTATTCGTTGTCATTCCGAGCTTCCACCGACTTGAACTCGGAGGCGAGCCCCCTCCCAGTTTACCTCGGTCGAGCACAGGATTCACCACTGCTGCAAACCTAACTGCGATCGCGTCAAGCAGGCTTGGTACAACTCTACAAACTCAAGTCCACTGAGTATCGCTTACCCAAGTCTGCAAAAGCAGGCTGCGGCACACCCGATTCCCTCGAAAAATCCTGCTGACATCAAATAATTTTGTTGAGATCAAAGCCCTGGGCCTTTACAATCCAGGGAAACAAATTGGCTCACCGGAGTTAGCGAACTTCCAAACCTTTCAGCAGCAAGGGGTAGCATGTCCTCACATCTTAAATCGATCCGGCATTATCCGAACAAAATGCTTGCCACACTATTGGGAGCCATCCTTTTCTCATCGACAGCTTTTGCTCAGTTGGAATCGGACGAGTACCCGTCGCTGTATATGGTTCCCTCTGACATGCTAAGTCAAATTTCGTTTGGCGCCGATTTTTCTTTTCGCGAAATGTCCACGAAATATGATGTACCCAGGATGTCCCCTTCCTTTGATCTGCTCCGCGATGAAACGGTTCGAGCTAATTTGGATTTGAGTGATGAAGACGAAGCCGATCTGGCAGCGCGTATCAAAGAAATCCAGCAACTTTGGATGAGCCCCAATGGTGCACTATCTCAATATCGACAATTCCAGAATGAAGGGGCGATTGCGGAGATTCGAAAAAAGACGAGGCAAATTGAAGAATGGCTTAAACCAAAATTGACCAAAACGAAGTTAAATTACTTGAAATATTTGGAGCATCGACAAGCTTTACTTCGAATCGGCGTACAGAATTATTACAACAATAAAACTTACGAACTGAAGATTGAAAGTCACGAACGCGAAGAGTTTAAGAAAAAGTTGGCGGAGCTGATTCGAACTCAACACGAAGCAGGGAATCAAATTATTTTTGATTTTCTTAACGAAGCGGCTCCAGGGTTTTTGGAGCCTTTCGAAAACGATTACAGCAGCTTGCCAAAGCTTCCCATCAAGCTGATTGCATTTTTGATCGAAAAAGATGATTGGTGTGTCAATGTTGAGCGAAAGGCATTGGAACAATACGGAATGCTAGAACTGGATGGAAGGTTCTCATTTCAGCCCTGGAATTTCAATGTGGGCCCTGACGCAGAACTTCGGCCACTTTATACTTCCATTTCGATAATTCCGATGAATGACTTTTTGGTCAGACTTAAAGGGGGATCGCTGACGTCCGAGCAATCGTCAGTTATGTTGGAATTGCTTATGGGAGAACGCGACAACACATCGAAGATTGAGAACGTTGACCGATCGAAAATCGTGGCTCTCCCGCGGCCAGGTGCCAGTCGGGAAGAAATTGAAAAGCTTAAGGCAGAATTGCAAAAAAATACTGAATTGATGAGGGCTGAAAGGCTATCATTAGCAAAAGAGAAAAACAAAAGACTGGAAGAGATTTTACTTCCTCATCAGGTCAGAGAAGTGGAAGTGCTGGTCCGCTTACACAACATTTGTGTGTTTGGAGTGAAGCGAGGTGTATTGAGCTACTTGCGTTCTCGTGAATTAGAGGTGGATCACGAGAAATTGAACAAGTCGATCGAGGCACTGCATGATGATCTCGAAAAGCATTGTTTGGAAACCCAAACAGAAATTGAATCACTCATGCTGACCGTGACGGCCGAGGACGACACAATTGGAAATCTACTATTTAACCGCAAATCATGGGACTTCGATCCAGAATTGCCTCCCATGCAATACGAATTGCTTTTTTATGGATTGATAGCAAGGTAGCTCTTAATGGAAAACGCAAATCAATTTTGTTAACCCGTTAGTTAGTGAGCAATCCGAGTTTCCACCGAGGTGAACTCGGAGGCGAGCTTTTTGAACCTACAGGCGTCGGAGGGGAAACAAGCCCTGGCCGGATTCATCTCGGTTGAGCGAAGAGTTCATCAATAGGCTCACTTCGGTTGCGCCCAATTGCCGCGTCCTCTAGTTTCACCAGAACCCCAGCAACGGCCACCTTCCCCCCTCATGAGGAAGACTCCCTCCGCAAGGTTCTGATTCATTGGTATTTCGCTGATTTGTGGAGCAAAAACGTGTGGTTCTGGAGCCTATCCATGTTGATTTCCTGTTTGAACTAGGCGATAATTCAGGTCTAGACGAAATCAAACAGGGACCTGCCGCGAGGGCAGGTCCCTTTCGTTTATGGTAGCCAAGTTTTTAAATCATTTTTTTTGGAGGTGACGCCGTGACTGACCGCGTCCCAATGTCTCAAGAAGGTTACAACAAAATCAAAGGCGAAATCGAGCATATGGAACAGGTAGAAATGCCTGAAATCATTGAAAAGCTCGCAGCCGCTCGTTCGGAAGGTGACCTGAAGGAAAACGCAGAATACCACGGCCAACGTGAAGCCCAGGGGATGCTGCAGGCGCGGATCAATCAACTTCGGTCCAAGTTGCAACGTGCGACCATCGTGGACCCCTCACAAATCCC
>JBGSIY010001091.1:0-7193 GCA_041742275.1 Pirellulaceae bacterium
TGTGGTTGAGCGCAGCGACACCACCGGAAGGCTATTGCCGACGCCATTGCACCCTGGAGGGGTGCCAGCGACGTTCTTGATTCGTCCTGCTCGCCACTATTTCGGGATGCAGAAAAAAGAATTCGGAATCGGATCGATGATCTCGCTGGGCTAAAGAGTCCAGCAAAGGCATTCAATACCTTCGCCGCCGACAATCCAAACGCGGAATTTATTTTGGGACTTATCCTCAGCTGCGAATGCTGACTCAAGTAAAAACGAGAATCAGCACCAACGACACCATCACAGCTCCCATTATACTCTTCCCTATCGTTCCTAAAATGCGGCCAACGAACGCTGCCACGCCGACTCGCATACTGGCTTGCGTATCTCTCCCAACCCAATGCTCACCTAGCCAGGCACCGGCCATAGCACCCAATCCACTGAACAATAGCGAACTGATTAATGCGCCGACGATGGGAATTGGGATGGGGATCGAAACAAATAATCCAAAGACGGCTCCCAACAATGAACCGCCCAATGCCAACGCGGCCGACCTGCGACTGCCACCCAATTTCCCCACGCCTAAAGCTCCGGTGATGAATTCCAAAAATTCACCCACGACCAACAGGGCCAGCAAGACCCAGACGCTCCACCACGGCAAATGAACCAAATAACTCTCCGGAACGAGCCACGCATTCAGGACCACGACTCCCCACAAGAGCCACAGACCAGGCATCCCCAAAAAACTGGCAACCCAACATACAATCGCGAACAATAGGAACAAAATAGAATATAAAATTCCTAAAGCAATAAACATCGCTTGGCTCATCCCCCAGGTCACGGCGTTGAAGTAAAATGTAGGTCCCCGGTCATTTAATTTATGACCCACCGATTATTTCGAGGCCAATCCGATTCAGTTGCCCTTTGACGAAAACACTATGAATAACTGTAGAGGATTCGCTATCCCCCGGCGAGTCCTCGACTTCAAATATTTGATTGCGGGCTGTCATCTCATGCAATACAAACTCTTTCAATCGCCAGGTAGGCTGATGTTTTGCCTGGGTATGATCGCGATAATGACCCTTTCCTCTGCCTTGGGACTCAACCCAAATACGCTGGCGCAAACGACTGCGAGATCGACACATCAACAAGATGCCGATTCTGCAAAAAATGCAACCGATGACTTCGATACGACGCGGCTAAACGAATCTAACACTGACGCTATCATCGAGGCCTTCCGCTTAACGCACGACGGCTACAGTAGCGATGAAGTTGTGCTGCAGGATCATTTGCAAACGCAGTTCTTGAGTGAATGCCAAAGTCGAATCCCGGGGGTCACACCCGCGGTTTGCAATTGGACACTTTTGAATTTGAGAAAACAGGGCAAACTCAGCCAAATTAAAACGACAAAAACCAATCGCAGGAAACTTGAATCCGTCCGCCACTTGGCAGAGATTGTTGCTCGCTCGATCCAAGACAGTTCAAAACTCTCGATCGATAGAATCATGTGTCACCCCGATTGGCGACTGCGTTTTGACACGTTGAGCCAGGAAATCGATCCTTCTGTGGATCTCTATGCCGTCCGAAAAGCTGCCTTTCAATTGCGGAAGGCAAGGCAATTGAAACCGGAACTCATTACACGCATCGCCGATTGGGGACGGCAGGTCACGACCATGTCCGCGGCCCAATGGGCAGACGATTTAACACAAATTCCGGCCGAACCGGGGATTTATATATTTGCAGATCGCCAGGGATATTTGTATATCGGCGAAGCTGCCGATCTTCGCAAACGATTGACCACCCACTTGGACCAATCAGATCGACAATCTCTCGCCACTTATTTGCAAGAACAAGGCTTCGATCAAATCAATATTGAAATACATACTTTTGCCCAGGACTCCCGCATCAAAGAACTCGCCGTCCGCCGCGCATATGAGTCGGAGTTGATTCGCTCAAGAAACCCTCGTTTCAACATCCGCCCCTAAACGCTTCAACATCAGCATTTCTATTCTAGAAATACGACTCTTCAAGCTAGGGTGACATCCCCACGCGCGATCCCCTTGTTCCGGCATCGCGACCATCATCTTTTGCAACACACCGATCAATGCCACCGCGATCTCAAAGTTCGATCCTGGTACTTCAACTGAATTAACGGCGCGATAGTCGGCATCGTACTCGCATAAACGTGAAACCCAACCGAAAAACAACACGGAAACAATGGCCGTAACACCGATGGCAACGACTCCGGGCATCGTGAAATTGACCATCATCCGCGGACTAGATTCCAATCGAAATAAACTCAAAAATCCTAACGATTCCAAACCGAACACAAGCGTGAGGGGGAATGACAGAGCCAAGAATCGCCATCCCGCATGCCCTCGGTCTAAATGGGCTAACTCGTGTCGAGCGACGGCGTCCAACTCACTCGCTGAAAAATACTCCACCATGAGGTCAGAAAAAATCACTTGCCGACGTCCGCGCCACGACTTAAAACACATGGCATTACAAATTTCTCGCTCAGTATTCCAAATAAAAAATTCTGTTTCGCCCGCAAGTCGGGACCCCAAGAGCTTGTCCATCCTCGAACTGAAATTGCTATCCAATTTCGTTTTTTCGAAGGCGAGTCTCAGTATCAATTTCGGTACAAGAAGAATCAAAACGCTTGAGCCAATGAAACCCAGCAACACCTGCAGGACCAGCGGAATTTGGGTTAACATGGGGACGATTTGATGAGTTATGCTCATGACAGCCAAAGGCACCCCCATAAATGCGAGCCACAGCCGCAAGTTTTTTCTTATGGAACGATCCTTTCTGCTCTCGGATGCTGGCGAATGAATGGCTCGATGACAACGGGATTGCCCCCAACTCACTGCCAAAAACCAAGCTGCAAGGGCAGGCAGCAGATACAATATTTCTCTCACCGGTGGAAAGTTACCCTGTGGAAAATAGCTCTTAACCCACTCTGGCCAATTGAAAACCACAAGGACCGAATAGCTGGAGAGGACCCAAATCACAAACTGCCATAAAACGAGACGACCCCAGAAACGATCGAGGGATTCTTCGTGAGCCTTCACCTCGTGACAAAAACGAAAATAGAGCAAGCACGCCAGCTTCCCCACAATCGCTGGCAGGCAAATCAAAAGCAGCATGCCCAGAATCGAACCCCGATCAGTCTCGGTAAAATCTGAGGCTGGCAAGCTCGACGCCACAAAGGCCAACATCATCAATACGAGTGCGACTTGCGGAATCATGATTGCTCGGGGAAACGAATTCTTCGGGAATTTGAACTGAACGCTGTCGATCCATCTCGACCGATAGCAAACGCTGCCCAGCCAAACAAATACTCAGTTACCATATGACGCGGCTGCGAACGACCTTGGGCAAAAAATCTCGCTCCTCGGCTCGTGTACCCATGCGAAACGTTGTACACGCGGTACAAAGCTGTGACTATCGAGACCAGTCTCTTGCCCTCTGCATACACGCAGGATTATCTATGACCCTGCGATCGAAGATCAGATCGAAGACCTAATTCCAGTTGACACGGACGTGGCCAACAAGCCCCTCTCTAAATGGATTGTGGTTGGCACCGTTGCGTTTGCGAAAACAGCTGCACGAAAATGCATTTTAATTGTGCCGTTTGGCCAATCGATAGCCTTCCTCAAGATCCACTTCGAAATTATCAAGAAGCAGGGTGCTGGCGTATCGATTAGATAGATTATCCAGACAAAAATTGGCTGAAGCTATGGGAAATGCCTACCCGAGAAAATCGGGGCGGAATCCTTGTTTGGGAAGATCGATCACGCGGACCGAGGTTATGTCGGGATGCTTGAGAATTTCATCATGTGCCGCTTGGGGGGAACGATTGTCCAAGTTTAAAACTCCAATCGCTTCTCCGCCGGGACTGTTTTGCAATCGTCCCACGACCATTTGTGCGATGTTCACATTGCTTTTGGATAAAACCTGTCCGACATAACCGATAATACCAGGGATATCACGATGGGTAAAAACAAGTAAATGCCCATCCAGATAGGTTTCCAAATGAAAGTTCTCCAAACGGACCAAACGCAACATGTTTTTACCGATAATCGTCCCTGAGGCGCTGGACGATTTTCCGTCCCCAGATACCGTGGCGGAAATCAGACTACTAAATGAATTTTGGACCGGCGAAGAGCGTCGAATCAACTCGATCCCCCGTTCCCGAAACATCAACTCGGCATTCACCAAATTGACGTCTTCCATGATATCTTCGAGCAATCCCACGCAAAACGCTGCCGATAAAATTCGCGCATCTTCGCCTGCCAACTCGCCTTCGATATCCAATTCGCAGCGAGTGATTGCCCCGCCATGCAGACCATGCATGAGCTTGCCCAACCGATAGGCGAGACTGGCTGGAGTCTTCATGCGTTGCAGGGTAGGGACATCAAGTGCCAGAGCGTTCACTGCATGGCGAATCGCCCCGGTGGTCAAATAGTTAACCAACAACTCGACGGCTTCCAGGGCGACCAACCGTTGAGCCTCGTCCGTACTGGCACCCAAATGAGGAGAGCAGAGGACTCCTGGCATTTGAAACAACGGGCTATCAACACAGGGTTCTTCTTCAAATACATCGAGGGCGACCCCGGCGATTCTTCCGTTCTGTAGTCCTTCCACCAAAGCCGCTTCATCGTAAATTCCGCCACGTGCGCAATTGATCAATCGCACACCTTTTTTCATGTGCAGCAGGCGTTCGCGATTGACCAACCCCTGCGTCTCGGGCGTCAGAGGCGTATGGACTGTCAAAAAATCGACTTTAGCCAATAGGCTGTCGACTTGATCGTGCATTTCAATATTCAACTCGGCCGCTTTCTCTTTGGGCAAAAACGGATCGAACCCAATCACGATCATTTCAAAAGCATTGGCTTTCTGGGCTACCGATTGACCAATTCGGCCTAGTCCGACGATTCCAAGTGTCTTGCCCCGTAACTCTACGCCGGAAAATTTCTTTCGGTCCCAAAGCCCTTCTTTTAAACTTGCATGAGCCGGGGCCGTATTTCGAGCCAACCCCAGCATCAACGCCATCGTATGCTCGGCAGTACTCACGGTATTACCCGAGGGAGTGTTCATTACAATGATGCCCAACCGAGTCGCCGCGGCCTTGTCGATGTTGTCGGTCCCGACGCCTGCCCGCACAATTGCCTTTAGGCGTCGGTTGTTTGCCAACGACTCGGCGGTGATCTTTACACCACTGCGGCAAATCGCACCGTCGAATTCTGACAAGGTTTGACGGAGGGCTTCGCCTTTTAATCCCGTCCGTATTTCGAACTGAATTCCCTCCGCCGCTTTGAGCAACGACAGACCCTCTTCCGACAAATCATCCAGCACGACTACTTTCAATGACATAGTTTTCTATTCCAATTATCGTTCAATAATGATCTTCAAAGAGCTTTCACAATTCATTTTCTAAACCAGCGCGACAATGCTCGATCAGCCGTGTTGGTTTGCGAATTCGATGATGAACTCTCGCAAGGCCTCGGCACCTTCGAGCGGCATGGCATTGTACAACGAAGCGCGAATCCCTCCGACGGATCGATGCCCTTGCAGATCCGACATACCGCGCAGTTTGGCTTCTGCAGAAAAGTTTTTGTCGAGTTGTGGCGAGGCGGTGGTAAAGCAAATGTTCATCAGTGACCGGCAATCTTCGTTCGCGTGTACGCGATAGAATTCCGGAAATTGGTCGAGGGCTTCATAGACCCTGTGGGCCTTGAGACGATTCACTCGTTCCATCTCCTCCAGCCCGCCAATTGTCTCGCTGAGCCAGCGACACACCAACCCCGTCACATAAATGGCAAACGTCGGCACGGTATTGTACATGCCGTCGGCAGCCGCATGAGCCGCATAACTCAAGTAGCCAGGGACTCGCCCCGCCGTTCGTTCGAGAATGTCTTTTCGAATCAAAACAACGGTCAATCCTGCAATTCCTGCGTTCTTTTGAGCACACGCATAGATCAGCCCAAATTGCGAAATATCCAGCGGTCGCGAAAGGAAGTCCGACGAAAAATCTCCTATGCGAACCACATTTTCTAGACCCGGATAACAATCTCTCGGAAACTGGACCCCATGGATCGTCTCATTGGACGTCAGGTGGAGATACGACGCCTGGGGACTCAAACGGAGTGCTGCAGGCTCAGGCAAGCCGCGAAACCCCGCTTCTTGGCCGCTCCAAGCCAACTGCACTTGGCCGTAATTTTTGGCGTCTTCACTGCTATACTTCCCCCAGGCACCGGTGACCACATAGTCGGCAATTGAATCTTTGCCTTCCAACAAGTTCATGGGCACCATCAGGTTTTGCAATCGACCACCGCCTTGCAAAAAAAGAACTTCGTAGTCATCAGACAGCCCCAGAAGCCCGCGCAATCGCGAGATTGCATCTTGATAAATCGAAAGGAATACAGAGCTTCGATGGCTCATTTCCATGACACTCTCGCCCGAATCACCATAGCTCAACAACTCTTCCTGCATTTGCTGTAGAACAGGCAAGGGCAGGGTGGCGGGCCCAGCAGAAAAATTCCAGACGCGTTGTCGGGTCACGACTTCCATGGACTTATCCTTTTTACATATCCAAATTAAAACAAAAATACGTTGAACGGCCTCTGCAAATTCATTAAAACAGGCGATGGGAAGAACTGCTGAATTTGAAAGTTTCCGTGATCCAACTCAGAAACGGAGAAAGCCAATGTTGACACCCACCTCATATTTTGACATTACTTTGATGGGTTGTGTAGCTCGATGATGCCTTCCCCGTTTTTCATTTTTATTGAGGCTAAGCCGGTTTTGTAGAGCAATAATCCTCAATTGATTCACAGGCAACCCCAGCCCATCCGTTTAATTAGTTGGGATAAATGTTCTACAATGCCCGCTTCGCAATCTTTCTGCAGGGCCAAAAACGCAAGTCCCGAACGTAACCATGAAGGCTTAACCTAAACGCCGTGGCCATATTCCACATGACCGGGTTCCTCTTCCAGAATTTTACCCAATGGTCAACTCTCGCATCAATAGTTGCCAGCGAGCTCGACTGGATCCTTTCCCCCATTGAGAATAGTGGATAGGAGAGCGTTTTTGCAGATGGGGTGCGGAGACCCATTACTAGAATCGCGGAGTGTTTCCGGGAGTAAAGCCGTTGGGGTTGGCGGCCATACGGGTCTGTAATTCATTGATTTTCTGAGCAATATCCGCCT